>CAZZNN010000044.1:0-12482 GCA_964655605.1 uncultured Oscillospiraceae bacterium | reverse complement strand
GAAAAGCGTCCGTTCCCTTATTCCTCGAATTTTTCCCGGTTTATCCACAGCCCCAGCGCGGGGTTGGGTATAAAGAATATCTCCTCGCCGTCCGGCAGGGTATTGCAACCGTATGCAAGCTTCTTTGGATCGTAGCGCGCGCTAAGCTCATCATAGTCCGCGGGCGTAAAATGCACGGAGGCTATCTCCTCCTTGGAGATATTCCTCACGGCGTAGGTTATATTGAACCTGCCGTCTGACGAGCCGTGTATAAGGTGCGCCGCCGCGCCCATATTCTCGCGCAGATCCTCACACTCCGGGCGTCCGAACAGCTCAAGCACGCGATCTCTCCCGCAGTAGCCGTATTTCCGAATGAGCTTATCCACAGCGGAGTCCTCACCAAAGCGCTCCACGCCGGGTGCAAGCACCGTGAGCTCGCCGCCGTCGGCTATCGCCATGCGGGTGCGGTACACAGCCTTATTGCCCAGCCATGTGCTTTTGAATTCCCTGGGGTCGAGATACACAACGCACTTTTTTATCCCGTGCGGCACAAAGTCGATATTCTTCTCCTGCGAGAGCTTCACAGCCGCCTCGAGCGCGTCCCGCTCCGCCCCGGCGAACAGCCCGTGGGTGTGAATATCGCCGCCGGGAGCCGTAGTGACGGTCAGGATAAACACTATGGGTCTATCCTTTAAGAAATGCTCCAGCGCGTAGTCGAATACGCGGCGCACGGGGGTATGATCCTTGCCCATCATGCGCTCCATGCCGTAGACCGCGCCCACCATATGCGACTTGTTTATCATATCCGCGCCGCCCACCCCGACAAAGAGGTTCTTGGCGTGATTGGACATACCTATGACCTCGTGCGGCACGACCTGCCCTACGGAGAGTATTATATCGTAGCTCTCATCCATGACGCGGCGGTTTATCTCCACGTCGATGGGCTCCTTCCAGAGTCCCTCCGTTATAGAAGAAAGGAACCCGCCCGGAACCTCGCCCAGCTTCACCACATCCGTTCGCCAGTTGTGCGGAATAAATCTTTCGTAGGGTATATCGCCAAACATATCCGCCGCCTGCTCCCGCGTAACGGGAACGTGCGTGCCGAGCGCCGGCAGTATATCCACCTCCGCGCCCCGCTCCGTATAGTAGTGGTAGCAGACGTTGGTGATAAAGCCCGCGTTGCTGTGATAGCGGGTATAGTCCGGCGGCAGCAGCAGCGCCTTCTTCGCAGGATGCGCTCTAAGCAGCCTTTCAAGCCCCTCGACTATCTCCTCGCGGGTAAGCCCCGCATCGTTTTTCCCGTACAGCGAAAGCTCCATATCAGACTCCCGAATACGCCGAGAAGCCGCCGTCTATGGGCAGCACCACGCCCGTCACAAAGGCGGAGGCGTTATTGTCGAGCAGGAATAAAAGCCCGCCTATAAGCTCCTCGGGCTCGCCGAAGCGCTCCATGGGGGTATTTCTTAGTATCTTGCCGGTACGCGCCGTGGGCGTGCCGTCGTCATTCCACAACAGTTTCGCGTTCTGAGCGGTCGAGAAGAAGCCCGGCGCCAAGGCGTTCACGCGGACGCCGCACTTTGAAAAATGCACCGCGAGCCATTTTGTGAAGTTGCTCACCGCCGCCTTCGCCGCGGAATACGCCGGTATCTTCGTGAGCGGAGTAAATGCGTTCATGGAGCTTATATTGAGTATCACGCCGCCCGGCTTATCCACCATATCTATGGCGAATGCCTGCGTGGGCAGCAGCGTCCCCTTTATATTCAGCCCGAATACGAAATCGAAGCCGGCGGGGTCGAGATCGAAGAAGCTCTTTTTATCCTCCGCGTCGAGCGCCGCCCTGTCAAAAAATTCGTCGTCGGTGGTGGCGCGGGGGTTATTGCCCCCCGCTCCGTTTACGAGTATATCGCACCTGCCGAACTCCGAGAGTACAGCTTGGTGCGCCGCCTCGACGCTCTCCTTCTCAAGTACGTTCACCTTTACGGCTATCGCCCTGCCGCCGTCCTTCATTATATCGTCCGCGACCTCCTGCGCCTTATCGACCGCAAGATCGAGTATGGCGACATTAGCGCCGCACTTTGCTAAAGCCCGCGCGAACATACCGCACAGTACGCCCGCGCCGCCCGTGACGACGGCTGTCTTATTGGAAAAATCAGGTGTATAAGGTAGCTGCATATGCTTTCCCTCCGTTATGCGTTGTATGTAGAGGCGGAGGTGCTGCCGCCCTCGCCCGTCCAGTTGGTGTGGAAGAATTCGCCGCGCGGGCGGTCCATCCGCTCATAGGTATGCGCGCCGAAATAATCCCTCTGCGCCTGCAAAAGGTTCGCGGGCAGGCGCTTGGTGGTATAGCCGTCGAAGTAGGAAAGCGCCGATGTGAGCGCGGGCGCGGGTATGCCCGAGAGCGCCGCCTCAGATACGACCTTCCGCCACGCGGGAACGTGCGCCTTTACGGTATCCGCGAAATACGGGTCGAGCAGCAGGTTTTTAAGCTCCGGGTTCTTATCGTAGGCGTCCTTTATCTTGCCTAAGAATACCGAGCGGATTATGCAGCCGCCCCGCCACATGAGGGCGACTCCGCCGTAATTGAGGTTCCAGTTATAGGTTTTTGCGGCGGCGCGGAGCAGCGTGTACCCCTGCGCGTAGGAGATTATCTTGGCGGCGTAGAGCGCCTTTCTTATGCACTCGATAAACTCAGCCTTATCGCCCGTATATTCGGGTATCTCATGCGGGAACAGCACCGACGCCTCCACGCGCTCATCCTTCATGGCGGAAAGGCACCGCGCGAATACCGCCTCGCCTATGAGCGTGAGCGGCACGCCCTCGTCGAGCGCTGCGTTTGCCGTCCACTTGCCTGTACCCTTTTGTCCTGCGGTATCCAGTATCTTATCAACTATCGCGGTGCCGTCCCCGTCCTTGTAGGCGAATATATCGCGGGTTATCTCAATAAGATAGCTGTCGAGCTCGCCCTTGTTCCACTCGGCAAACACCTTCCCTATCCCGTCGGCGTTCATCCTAAGAATATCCCGCATGAGCTGATACGCCTCGCAGATAAGCTGTATGTCGCCGTACTCTATGCCGTTGTGCACCATCTTCACAAAATGCCCCGCGCCGTTCTCGCCCACCCAGTCGCAGCAGGGTGTGCCGTCCCCGACCTTGGCGGAAATGGCTGTGAATACGGGCTTAATGAGCTCCCACGCGGCGTCTGAGCCGCCCGGCATGAGCGAGGGGCCCTTGAGCGCGCCCTCCTCGCCGCCGGATACGCCCGTGCCGACATAGAGCAGTCCCTTGCTCTCCACCAGCGCGCAGCGGCGTATTGTGTCGTTATAGTTGCTGTTGCCGCCGTCGATTATCACGTCGCCCGGCTCGAGTATCTTAAGAAGCGCCTCTATATAGTCGTCCACCGGCTGCCCCGCCTTTACCATGAGCATCACCTTGCGCGGCGCGGCTATCGCGTCCTTCAATTCGGTGAGCGTATGGCAGGGGATTATATTCTTTCCCTTGGCTCTTGTGGAGGTGAATTTATCCACCTTCTCCACGGTGCGGTTGTAGACGGCCACCGTGAAGCCCTTTGACTCCATATTCATCATAAGATTCTCGCCCATCACGGCAAGCCCAATAAGTCCTATGTCGGCTTTTTTCATCTTTTTACCCTCGCATTTCCTTTATATATAGACCATACCTGTTCTTCATCGGCGGGTGTCGCGTAGTCCTCCAGCGACGTCGCCGCAAGCGCGCCCGAAGCCCAGCCGAATTGCAGGCACTTCTCTGGCTCGAAGCCCCGGTATATGCCGTAGAGCAGCCCGCCCGTGAAGCCGTCGCCGCCGCCTATCCTGTCGAGCACGTCTATCGGACGCGGGCTTTCTATGAACCATTTGCCGTCCGCGTAGAGTATCGCGCCCCAAAGATGCTCATTAGCGCTCACGACCTGCCTGAGCGTGGTCGCTATGTACTTCGCGCCGGGATAGCGCTTGTGTACCTCAGCCGCCATCCCCTTGAAGCCCTCTATCTTGTCAGATAGCTCCCTGCCGCCCGAATCGGGACCCGAAAGACCCAGCGCAAGCTGAAAATCCTCCTCGTTGCCCACGAGAATATCCGCTATCTGCGCTATACCGTCGAATATTTCGTATAGCTCCTGCTCCCGCCCCGCCCAGAAGGAGGCACGGTAGTTTATGTCGAAGCTGACGCGCGTGCCGTATTCCTTTGCCTTTTTTGCGAGCTCGGCGCAGAATACGCCCGTCTCGTGCGAGAGCGCCGCGATAAGCCCCGATATATGCAGTATGCCTACGCCCTCCTCACCGAATATGCGGGGTATGTCGAAATCCTCTATTGCGAGCGTCCTGCCCACCTCGCCCGCGCGGTCGTTCCAGACGCGGGGCCCGCGCGGACCAAAGCCGCTGTCCGCTATGTTGAACTGGTGACGGTAGCCCCACGGCCCGCCCTGATCGACCTGTGCGCCCTCATAGGCGATATTGCGCGCGCGAAGCTCGCTCTTTATGAACGCCGCTATCGGGCTATCCGCAACGAACTTTGTGAGCGCCACGCAGGGGAACCCCAATGACGCCGCGACATTGAGCACATTCGTCTCGGCGCTGGTCGCCTGCAGGGAGAAGCGCTTGCTCGTGTGTACGGGCTGCCTGTCCTCAGGCGTTATGCGTACGCCCATGCTGGTGGGACAGCCGAGCGCGTACCGTTTGGTATTTTCCATATATAGCCTCTTTTCCGCCGCACTCCTGCGGCGCAAATTATTTTGCATTCGCGCTGTCGTTTTCCTTCGCGGCCTTGCGGGACTTTATTATGAATATCGCCGCTATCGCCCCAATAATGAGTACGCAGGCGGCTATTCCTATTATAAGCCATGTGTTGGTACTCACGACCTTTATCCCGTCCGCTTCTTCCTCTGTGTCACCCGAGGCGGGCTCCTGCGCGGCGGCGGTCTTATCGGCTGCGCTGAGGGATATAGTATCTATCACGGTATAATCCGAAAACAGCTTCGCGTCGGTGGGGTCGCCCGGCTCCGTGCGCTGATACGCCGTCACGTCAATGCCGCCGTCCGTGACGGTGACAAGCGTGAAGTACTGACGCTCGTCCGTGCTTCCCCCGGTCTGGAACTGAAGTACGTCGTCAATCACGCCCGTCTCAAAGTCATCGAACTTGCAGCCCATGGGGCTCGTGGTAATGTAGGTCGTGCCCTCGCCTACCTCCGCTGCAGCACCGTTTCTCACGGTCGCGCGATAATAGTCGTGTATATGCCCGTTGAAGTAGAGGTCGACGTTCAATTCGTCGCACATCGCCTCGATAAACGCGGTGGCGGCGGCGTCATCCTGTATGAGCCCCGCGTGCGACGCTATTATACGCCATGTGCAGCCGGATTCCTCGAATACCTCCTTCGCCCACGCCTTCTGTGCCTCATAGTAGGCGGTCCTGTCCGCCGCCGTGTCCGCGCCCGCGAGTCCCGAATACGGCTCGGTATTCATTATCACAATGCAGACGTCGCCAACTATGAAGCAGCCCGTCGTTTCGCCCATATTCGCGTCGTCCAGTCCGCCGGGCAGGTTGGTCGAGCCCTCGAATACGGTGCAGCCGGCGTCGCCCTTGCTCTCGTGATTACCCGCAACGTACGCGGTGGGCGTGGCGGCGTATACGCCTCCCACGGTATCAAACATATACTGCCATTGCGCGAGCGAGGAGCCGTCCTCGGTGAGATCGCCGAGATTCACTATGAAGTCCACCCCGCCAAGCTCCTCCGCCAAAAATCCCTCCATGGTGTATTTGAAGGGCTCGTACCCCTCCTCGGCGGTCGCCTGAAGGTCGGATATTACCATGAAGGAATAACCGTTGCCGTCGGGCAGGGTGGTGAAGGTGTATATTTCGCTGTTGTAGTCGCGCTCACCGTCGTTGGTGACCGCCATATATTCGTATTCGCTCGAGGCAGAAAGCCCGCTCATATCCACGGAGTAGCCCGTGAACGTACCGCGCCCGCCCTCGACCTCGTAAGCATTCTGCTCAGTTACGGGAACTGTCGTCCACTCCGAGCCGCCCGCAAGCCTGTACCTCAATTCGGAGGTCAGTCCGTCCGCCTCGGTCGTCCAGTTGAAGCCCATGCTCTCATAGGTCTTGCCCGGGGTGATATTCACCTTCTCCGGCGCGTACTTTGATGCGGCGGAGATTATGTCGAGCCGCAGCGTCCCCTGCGTCGGAAACGCGTATTCCCTGCCGTTGAGCTTTACCACCATGCGGTAGTACCATGTGCCTACCGTGCGCTCCGGGAATACAGTGACAAAGCCGCCCTCCTCCGACGCTACCGGCTCCATCTGCACTATGTTTTCGAGCGCCGCCGCGTCCTTGCTCTCGCCGTAATAGAGCTTCGCGTCGGCGTTTTCATACTGAGCCGCGGGAAAAACGGCGCAGCGTATCTCTATATCGTCGCCCTCGTAGCCCGAATTCACCATGGGCTCCGTCGCGCGCACGACGGGCTCGTCTATCGTAAGCGCAGAGGTTATCTCCCCGGCAAGCTCCGTGGAAAGCCCGCTCCTGCCCGCAAATTCCGCTATCATGGGGCAGCCGTTATTCTCGTCGCCTATCCAAGTCCATACAGTATCGAAATCCCATCCCATAGTGTCGGTATAGTAGGCTTTGCCTGTGAGGGTCGCGGCGCTCTCGGTTCTGTACGCCGCAGTCTCCGGGTGCTCGCTCGACACATTGCCGGTGAGTTTAGTTCCCTCCCAGACCGCGTTATTATTGAGGTGCGAGCCGCTCTCACCGCTGTAATCGCCGCAGAGGAGCCCTATGTGCGTGCCGTCCTCGACAGAAATATCGGTGAGGAGCATAACGTTGTTTTCGAGCGCCTGCCCGGATTTAAGGTTGCCGGATATGCCGCCCACGCAGTCTGCGCCGGCGCCTTCTACACTTATCGAGCCTGCGACATAGCAGTTATATATCCTGCCGCCGTCCGACTGGGCGCTTGTGACGCCGCCTGCTGCGCCATTCTCATTGCCCGTACCCAGCACAGTTATATCGGCATATATGAAACAGTTACGCACGGTTCCAACGTAGCTGTTGTCATTCTTTTTAACTTTTCCGGCGAGCCCGCCCGCCGTCTTTTCATTGCATACGAGGCTGCCCGTCACGACGCAGTTATCCGCGTCGCCGTACAGCGCGCCCGCCAAAAGCCCCGCCGACGCCTTTGCTTCGACCCGGATATTCACGAGCGCAAGGTCCTTCACAAAGCCCTCGCCGTAATCGTGACCCACATTGCCGAAGAAGCCGGCGTATTTATCATTCATGCGGACTATCCGCATATTGGATACAGTATGTCCCTGCCCGTCAAATACTCCAAAGAACGCGCAGTTCACGCCGCCCTCGGCGGTCTCGTCGGAAAGCGCCGCTATGGGCGGCATATAGCCCTCCGTCTTTTTGCCCGAAAGAGAGGTGAGCTTCGTGCCTATCTTCTCCATGAGGGTCACCATATCTATATCGGCGGTCAGCGCGTAGTGCCCGTCGCAGGGCGCGTCGGGTGCGCCGTCGCCGTTGCTGTCATCTGTTTTCCATGTACCGCTCAGGTACAATAGCTGCTCGGCAGAGGCTATTTCGTATACGCCGTCCGCGGCGTTATAGTCCGGAAGCACAGCGCCCAGCTCAACGAGCGTGTCGAGCTGCCACACGTCCTCCTCCCACCAGTTTGCGTCATTTTCCGCTAAAGCCGCAGTCGCCTGAAGCGTCAGCAGCAGCGCAAGACACAGAGCTATAATTCTAAAATGAGTGCGTTTCATATATATTTCCTCCAAATAACGGTGGGAACAGGTCAGGGGGACGCGGATAGATACCGCAGTCCCCCTATAAGCTACATTATATCGGTCTTAGTATACGGGGTACCAGCCGTCGGCGGGTATGCCCTCGGCGATAGCGTCGAGTATAAACTGGATGGGCTCCGGATCGCCGTCGTCATAGGATACCTCGGTCAGGTCGGGGTCTACGGCGTCCTTCATGGATATTTCGTTGCTCAGGAAGCCGTCGCCGTTGGGCGTGAAGAGGTCTATGTCGGTCACGGTCATGGAGGTGCCGTCGGCGTAGACTACATATATCTCATAGGTTTCCGCATGGGGACGCAGGAAGAAGTCGAATACATACAGTCCGCCCTTGCCCGGCTCCCACTCGGTGATGGGGTTGCCGTCGGCGTCCACAAGGCAGGGGATCATGTTGTTGTACATGGTGTAATCGCCGCCCGCCTCATAGAAATAGAACTCGGTGATGTTGAGACCGGTCTTGTTCTTTATTTCAAGTCCGAGCGCCTCATAGCCGGGGTAGAAGTTGTCGTTGGTCTTGCCGGCAGCCTTCACAGCCTCAAGCTTGTCGATGTCCTCCTGATCGTCAATAGCCTCCTGCTCCCATGTGGCGGGGTCCACACCGTCCTTGAGGGAGAGCTTGTCGTAGTTGGCTATCGTCAGACCTTCCCAGGTGGCATTGGTGCCGTCGGCGAACTCAACATACAGATCAAAGCTGTCCACGACAGGGCGCACGATGTAGGCAAACATCTCGTAGTGGGTCTCGTCCGCGTCGGCGTCCTTGTCGATCCACTCGGGCTCACAGATGCTGTTGCCCTTGTCAGCAGCGCCGGCAGGATACAGATACAGTCCGGTAATGGTCACGCCGGTCTTGTTTTTGAAGTCCAGCGTAAGGGGCGCGTACTCATATACGGGCTCCTCGGCGACCGGCTCTTCAGCTACCGGCTCCTCGGCTGCGGGCTCCTCGGCTACCGGCTCCTCAGCTACCGGCTCCTCGGCGACAGGCTCCTCAACAGCGGCGGGAGCGCACGCAACAAGCGCGAATACCATCATCAATGCGATACTAAAAATCAGCAGCTTTTTCATGGTTTTTCCTTCCTTAATAATTTATTGATCTATCTCCGCAGGTCGTGCGGAGGCGGGTCCTAAGTCAGTCTGTGCGGCACTCAAGCGAGCCGTCGCCGGCTATCGTTATCCGCACGCATTCATGTGCCGACGCTTTTAGCGTGGGCAGTTCCTTATTCTCGGTGCAAAGGAGCGCGCCCGCGTACCTCTGCGCCAGGCGCACAGTTACGTCGCAGGGACGGTCCTTCTTGGTGGAGGTGTCGTTCTGGCAGGATATTACCGCGTACTCGGGACTGAGCCTTCTTATGAGCGGCTCGGTCACGGATTTATCGTCGCCGTGATGCGGCAGCTTCACTATATCGGTGTGCGGTATTTTGAGCGGCTCCCAGTAGCTCCCGTAGGAATCACCTGTCAGCAGCACGCTCCTGCCCGCGTACTCAAGCCGCGCTATGACGCTCGAGCAGTTCCGCTCCTTGGATACCTCATACCACTCGTCCCTGTCCGGGGAGCAGCCGCGGTACAGCGCGTCAAAGAGCGCCCTTTGCCTGCCTGTAAGCTCCGCGTCCGGGAGATACGCCGTCATATGCAGCCTGTCCGTAAGCGCGCGCGTTCCCGGCATAGCTCGCTCCACCGTCGCGCCGCGCCGCACAGCCTCATTCAGAATATCCGAATAGAGGTTCAGCATATGGCACAGCCCGACCACAGCCTTTTCGTCGCTGTCACACGGAGGGGTTATCCAGCCCGCGTCCGCAGGCGGCAGATAGAGCGACTCTATCCGCTCTACCGGGATATGTCTTAGCACATTGAGCGCGCCGCCTATGTGGTCTATGTGCAGATGGCTCAACAGCATGAGGTCTATGCGGTCTATCCCCTCGCGCTTGAGATGATAGACAGCCTCCTGCCTGCGCGACCCCTTCACGAACTCAAGGCAGGGTCTGCCGCAGTCCGCGAGCATCACATAGTCGCGTTCGCCTTCGCGGCGCTCCCGAATAAGTATCGAGTCGCCGTCGCCCACATTGAATACGGTCGTTTCCAGCACTCTCAGCTCTCCTTTACTTCTTCGCCGCGCTCCTTCTTCCGCTTTCTCCAGTAGAGCAGCTCGGAAAGAAGCACGCCGAATACCAGCGAGGGAAGCGCTGTCTGCGCGAACAGCGCGAAGAATATCTTGAATGATTCACCGTCGCCCGCGAGCATTATTGCCATTGCAATGAGCACCGCGACCGCAAACAGCACAAGCCACAGATACGCTACCGGCACGAGCCGCTTATCCATAGGGATAAAGGACAAGGCACAGCACACAACAGTACCCAGCAGCGCCGGGACTATCGCCTGCACTATCTGATTAAGCCTTGGCGCGCCGCCCAGCCATCCCTCTATTATGTCGATGAACACGAGATAGAGTGTCAGATACACGGCGAAAAAGAGCAGGCACAGGCAGAAGGAATAGAGCAGCATAGCGCTCTTTGGCTTGCCCTCAGGCGTCAGGAACAGTCCCGACCAGAAATTGTCCAGCTTTCTTCTCAGCGGCGACCGCTTATCCTGCTTATCCATACTTGCTTGCTCCCTTATTTCATATCAGCCGGGCGGTAACTACGCCGCCCGGCGTGTCCTTTACCGTCAGGTGGTGGGCGACAGGCTGCGCCAGTAGATCCAGTACGCCTTGACGTCGGGATAGAAGTTGTATATATCCTCGAAGTCGGGGCTCTTGAGGTTGACCTCGTCTATGGTGTAGGGGGTCTCCTCGAATACATAGTCGTCGCGTATGGACCATCTGCCTATCTGATTGAAGGCTTCAAGGCAGCCGCTCTGACCGTCGTCGCCGCCAAGCGAATACAGTATGAAGAGTCTCGCGCCGGCGGGATTGTCGCAGCCGGCTATAACGTACTGATAGTCGCACGCCATGAACGCCGTATACGGCTCAAGCCCGGTGACCCAGTTAATAGTGAGTCCGTTGTTCACATTGTCGAGCTTGGAGCCCGAGCACAGTCCCAGCGTGGGGCCGTTGAGCGATTCGTCCACGGCGGATACTACCTGATCGCCGTCGTCAAGCTCGGTTATAAGCATCTGCGTGAAGCGCCAGAACAGCTCCACACCGCCGTTATTCTCCGGGAATTCCATGACACCCTCGGTATTAGTAAGGCTGTCCATGTAGGTGTACACGAGCGGCTCGCCGTACTGCGCTTCATACTGCGCGGCGATAAGGTCGCCGTCCACTATGAGCTGAGACCACAGCGCCGCATAGGACGCGGAGGTGATATCCTTGGTGTATATCGTCCAGTACTGCTGCGATTTGCCCGACGCATCCATAAAGCTGCGGGTCTCGGTATTATAGCCCTTGACGATATCCCACCAGCTGTCTATGGGGCAGCCGTCGGGGAACGCCTCGGTATTGTAATACCACGGGCTGTATGTGGCGTATATGGGCATACCGTACTGGAGCAGCTCCTCGTCGATATGCGCGCACACCGTGGCGGGCTTATACACATCGAGATAGTCGTACTGCACGAGCTCGTAGTATATCTCGCCGCTGTTGTCCTTCACCTGCAGAACGTCCGCGTTGATATTGCCGGTGTCGGTCTCGGTCTCTATCCTGTCAGCGACGGTAGCCGTATCCGACTCGATGTACTCGATGCGGTCAGCAAGCTCCGGGAACGCCTTTGCAAATTTCTTCGCGGCGGTATGAGCGGTGGTGGTGGTGGAGTATACGGTTATCACGCCGGTCTCCGCAAGCGCCAGCTCATAGAGCTCATCCATAGTCATGTTGTCGTAATCGGGGCCCGCTTCCTCAACGGGTTCTTCGACGACTGCGGCGCCGTCCCCGCCGCTCTGACTTACCTCCTTGCCCGCGCATCCGGCAAACGCCGCGACCGCAAGCAGAACTACAAGCAGAACTGCCGTCAGTTTCTTGATCATGATGCGTTTCCTCCTGTCTGTTGTTCGCCCTTGCCGGGGCGGAAAACCTAAGCCTGATGCATAGCCTTGGCGTACTTTATCAGGCGCTCCGTCTTTTTATTGTAGACATTCACGCGCTCCGGATGCAGCACCGCGAACACCTCCTGATTCATCTCGTACTCTATGAGTCCGAGCTGTATCACAAGCAGCTCCTCGCTGCCCACGGTAAGCGTGATTATGGTCTCGCTGCCTGCGGGCTGGCTTGCGTATATGCGCGCGGGTACGGTGTAGGGGTTCCCGCTTGGCTCGGTCTCTATCTCCACCATCTCGGGGCGCAGACCGATAACGCAGGGGAATTCGGTATTCTCGGGTATCTCCTCGTCGAGCTTCATATCTGTCTTGTCGAAAACATACTTACCGAATACGCTCGTGGTGGTGAGCGTGGAGCCGTCGAATATGCCCGTCGCGTCTATGAAGTTTATGCGCGGGTTGCCAATGAAGTCCGCCGCGGTGAGGTCTATGGGGTTGGTGTACAGCCCGAGCGGCGAATCGACCTGGGCTATCTCGCCCTCCTTGAAAAGGGCTATGCGGGTGGACATGGTGAGCGCCTCCACCTGATCGTGCGTAACATATATGATGGTCGTGCCGGTCTCCTTATGCAGCCGCTTCAATTCGGCGCGCATATCAATACGCAGCCTCGCGTCAAGGTTTGAAAGCGGCTCGTCAAGCAGAAGAAGCTCCGGCTCCGCCACAAGCGCGCGCGCAAGC
>CAZZNN010000043.1:7879-12593 GCA_964655605.1 uncultured Oscillospiraceae bacterium | reverse complement strand
CGAGCCTTGCTGCGGTTTCGGCCTGGATAAGCGCCGAGTGGCCGCGTTTTGCACGTTTTAAGCCTATGAGCGCGTCCTGCGGCACAGCGGCTAGCTCCTCGTCCGTTAGCGTGAGCACGCGATAGCGGCTTACGAACTGCTCCATATTTTCGCACGCTATTATTTTGCCCTGCTTGATATAGGTTATATCGTCCGCGCATTTATCAAGGTCGCTTGTTATATGCGTTGAAAACAGTATCGTTATGCCCTTGTCCGCGAGCGAGAGGAATATATCCAAAAGATCGTCTCGCGAAACGGGGTCGAGCCCGCTCGTCGGTTCGTCGAGCATCAATAGCTCCGCATTGTGCGAGAGCGCCAGCGTGAGCAGATATTTCACCTTCATGCCCGCCGAAAGCTCGTTGGGAGTTTTTGTGTCCTCAAGCTTGAAAAGCTCCATATAATATTTGTACGCAGCGTCGTCCCATTTGGTAAAAAATGTGCGCGTGACATCGGTTATAACGCGCAGCTTTTTATTGGTGTAATAATCCACTCCGCCCGACGCGAAGCCTATGCGCTGCTTTATCTCCGCCTCGTTTTCAATAAAATCCATGCCGAAGAATTTCACGCTGCCCGCGTCCGGATGCACAAAATTCATCAGCGACTTGAGCGTGGTGGTCTTGCCCGCTCCGTTGCGGCCGATAAAGCCCATTATGCGCCCCTTTTCAAGCGAGAAGGACACATTGTCGAGCGTGAAATGCTCGTAATGCTTCGTTAAGCCGTTTATTTCGAGTACCTTCATATTTTTCCTCCTTTATTCTTCGTCGGGCGCTTCCGCTTCGTCCGCGTCAACGCCGAACGCACCTGTCAAAAGCTTTGCAAATGTGTTCTTGGGCGGAATAGCCAGCCCCTGCCTGTCGTCTCCGAGCAATATCAGCGTGTCGCCCGGCTCTATTGAAAAAATCTCGCGCGCTTCCTTGGGAATGACTATCTGCCCCTTTTCGCCCACCTTAACGGTCCACGCGTGCTTGCCCTTTGGAATTTTCCTCATTTCCCGTCACCGACCTCCCTAGTAATAAAAGTATAACTTGTATGACTAGTATAACAAATGCCACCGTGATGTCAATAGGTTTACAAAAATATACCGCGATAATATAATTAAGCATATTCAGGAGGCGCACATGCTGATAAGAACGCTTGACGATATGATAATATCTGGCACGGAGGGTTTTTCGAGCCAACCCGTGCGCAATGCCGCGCGCGCCGTGCTTTTTGACGGCGCTGGCAGGATAGCCGCAGTTCACGTGCATAAATACGAACACATCACTTTGCCGGGCGGCGGCATAGAGCCCGCGGAAACGCCGGAAGAGGCGGCCGTGCGCGAGGTGCGCGAGGAGACGGGCTATGATTGCGAGATAACGGGGGAGCTTGGCTATATAGAAGAAAATCGCTGCGAGGGCGATTATGCGCAGCGCTCATATTATTTCACCGCGCTTACACGCGGCGCTCGCGGCCTGCCCAAGCTCACCGAAAAGGAGAAGCGAGTTGGCGTGACGCTTGAGTGGTATTCCATGGACGCGCTTATGGATGTTATTTCCTCCGCGGCGCATGAGGTAATGCAGCGCAAATATATTCAGCGGCGCGATATTGCGGCGCTAAATAGGGTGTTGCTCTTTTCGCAGTATGCGCTGCCGCTTGGCAAGGCCGTTTGCCTTATGCGCGAGCGGCTAATTGGCATATTGGGCGAGGACGCCGCGCTTTACCTGCACGGCTCCGTTACAATGGGCGATTATAGGCGCGGCTGGAGCGATATAGATATTCTGTGCCTTACGAAAGCGCCGCTCACCTCCGCTCAGGCCGATGCGCTTTTAATGCTAAGACAGGCTCTCGTCATGGAAACGGGCGACGATATATTTCGCTCGTTTGAGGGCGGCATACTTGACGGCGGCGCTTTTATTCGCGGCGAGCGCACGAAGGCCGTGTATTGGGGAACGAGCGGGCAAAGAATTGCCGACGATTATGTTTTTGATGCGTTTTCGCGCCTCGCGCTCATCGACGACGGTATTTTGCTGTCGGGCGAGGATATGCTAAGCTCTCTCAAGCGCCCAAGCCGCAAAGAGCTCGCGGAGGCGATAGAGCGAGAGCTGGACGCAATAACCGCGCACGCGGGCGATACTGGCGAGAGCGTCTATTCGGCGGGCTGGCTTTTTGACGTGGCTCGCTGCCTGTTTACGCTTGAGACGGGCAAAATAGCGCCAAAAACGCGCGCGATGGAGTGGGCGCTGCAAAAAGGACTCTGCCCGAAGCCGGATATTGCGCGCCGCGCGCTCAAGCTCAGACGCGCTCCGGACAAGCTGCTAAGCGAGCCGGAAACCCGCGCGTGGCTTAGCTCGCTCGCGCCGGACGTTTTAGATTTCGCGGCGGTTTTAGGCAAAAAACTGGCTCTTGAATTGGGCAAATAGGCAAAACGCGCTATTTGCCATGCTTATGCGCTTATGCTATACTAAATTGATTATCTTAAAATGAGAAGGTAAATTTATGTTGATTGACATTTTCGGTCCCAACCCCATAATCAGCTTTATCGGCGTGGTTTTCGCCTTTGTTGTCACATGCGTTTCACTAAAGGCGTTCAAGCGCTACTTGCCCAAGGATATTGGGCGTGATTTCGCCCACGACGGCAAGCTTTCGGCGGACAAGCCGCGCGGCGCGGGCTTTATATTCGTCATCGTGTTCGTGGTGACGGCGATACTTTTTTCGGAGCTTACGCTCGAATATATCATTTACCTCGCGCTGCTCATATTCGCCATGCTCACCGGCTTCTTTGACGATAGGTCTGATAAGCCGTGGAACGAATATAAAAAGGGCGTTTTAGACCTGTTGGTCTCCGCCGGCACAGCCGTTTGCTTCCTATTATATAACGATAGTGTTATAACGTTTGCTCTCTTTGGCGGAACGGTGGTAATGAGCCCGATAGTCTATGGCGTGCTCGCAACGATACTCGTTTGGGCTTCTATAAATGTGACCAACTGCTCAGACGGCGTGGACGGGCTTTCCGGCACGCTCGTGATAATCACGCTGATGACCGTTTTTGTAATGGATTATATGCAAGGCTCGTTCCTCAATACCGATTATCTCATACTCGCCTTCGTCGCGTGCCTTTTAGCCTATCTTTGGTTCAACGCAACGCCGAGCCTTCTTATGATGGGCGACGCGGGCTCGCGCGCGATGGGGCTTTTCATCGCCCTATGCGTGCTAAAGACAGGCAGCCCGCTGATTTACCTTATCGTGGCGCTCGTGCTCATACTCGACGGCGGGCTTGGGCTTATAAAGGTGTCGCTCAAGCGATTCCTGAAAATCGATTTCATGAAAAATACGAGAACGCCCCTGCACGATCATGTGCGCAAAAACCTCGGCTGGTCGAATACGCAGACGGTATTCCGCTTTGGCATAGTGCAGCTCCTGCTTGGCGCTGTCGCCGTGTTTTTCTCGCTTCAGGCATAAAATAGGAGGATAGCTTATGTTTAAACGCACGCGCGATTACGCCAAGGATTATGACGTTGTTGAAAAAGAGGGCAAAAAGCCCGGAAAAGTGAAAAAAGAGGTAGTCTACAGGGGCAAATATTTCAGCTTTAAGCTTTCAGACGGCGAGCGCCTTAAAATGAAGGGCGCATACGGCGCGCTTATGCTGCTGTCAATATCCGTTTTTGGCTTTATGGGGCTCACCGGTACCGGCGCTTTGGGCGCGGGCGGCACTCAGGCCGCTTTTTATGTGCTCCTACCCTACGTTATAACCCTGCTGCCGCTAGGAATGTGCGTTGCAAAGACCGTTTTGCTCATATTTGGGCCGGAAAAGATGGAATATGGGCAATACGACAAAAATGTCGTTATGCTAAAATCTTATAGTATATTTCTCGCCGCCTCCGCCGGAGCCACGCTTATAGGAGAAATCATATACACTCTTGTTACGGAGGGCAAACGCCTTGATATTTCAACCCCTGACGGGCTTTTTGCGCTGCTTGCGCTGATACTTTGCGCCATAGCTCTCTGCTTCGTTAAATTGCAATCAACGTATAAGTGCGTTGAAACTCGTTAAATAGTTAATTTAAACGATTAAGCTTCCATATTTGTCAGAATGTTACGCTATACACACCTTATTCATTTTATTGACATAACTTCTTCACTTTGATATAGTATTAGCCAATAGGTGGTGTATTATATACTACCTATAAAATTATCAGGAGGAGAAACAATGAAGAACAAACTAACAATGTTTGTTGCGCTCGCACTTGTGTGCATGATGGTAATGGGCGTTGTAGGTTGCACCGCGCAGCCCACGACCACCCCCACCGAGCCCGCTGCATCACAGGAACCCGTAACCCCTGCTGAGCCCAGCAGCGAACCCTCCGCGGAGCCCGTTGCGGAGCCCGCGAATGATACTCCCTTGGTCGTGGCCTATAGCCCGTTCAGCGAGAAGTTTAGCCCCTTCTTCGCAGACACCGGTTATGATCAGGATGCTGTTGCTATGACGCAGATAGCCGCTTTGACCACTGACCGCGTTGGCGGCATCGTGTACAATGCTATAGAGGGCGAAACTATCCCCTACAATGGCACTGACTACACCTACACCGGCGCTGCGGACATAAGCGTAAAATACGATGAAGCAACCGACACCACCACCTACACCACCAAGCTTCGTGAGGATCTCGTTTTCAGCGACGGCACTCCCGTTACCATAGAC
>CAZZNN010000043.1:0-7869 GCA_964655605.1 uncultured Oscillospiraceae bacterium | reverse complement strand
TTATACCTATACCGGCCCTTGCAATCTGACTCAGTCTTATGACGAGGCTGCCGACGTCACCACCTACACCGTAAAGATGCGTGAAGACCTCGTGTTCAGCGATGGTACGCCTGTCACTGCGGACGACATGATATTCACCTATTATGTATATCTTGACCCCGCTTATGTTGGTTCTACCACTCTTAACTCTTATGACATCATCGGCCTGAAGAACTATCAGACTCAGACCACCGACGACATCTATGCCAAGTATAACGACATTTATGCCGCTATCTACGCTGCCGGCGAAGGCTACACCGTCAAGGACGGCGACGCTTTCACTCAGGAGCAGTACGACATGTTCTGGGCGAGCCTCAAGTCCAAGTGGACGAACGGCTGCCAGAAGATAGTTGATTATCTTTGCGGCAAGTATCTCACTGAAGACTATGCGGCCTCTATCGGCAAGACCGTTGCGGACATCTCCGGCAACGACGGCCTCAAGATAGCGTTCGGCATGGCTATGTGGGGCTTTGCTGAGCTCGCGGAAGACGGCGCTACCCTCACTGGTTCCGTAACCGGCACCACTTGGGATCTTGCAACCACCTTCCCGACCATCGAAGATTACTACAATGAAACTTATGCCAAGTACGAAGGCGACCCGGTTGCTTTCTGGGGCACTGAGTCCACTGGCGACGGTGATGTTCTTGGCGAAGCGCAGGCTGAATTCATTTCCGCCGCTGCCGCTATTGACCCCGACATGGCCGGCGGTATCCCCAATGTTACTGGTATCAAGAAGATCGACCAGTATACCTGCGAAGTCGTAGTTAACGGTTTCAGCGCTCCCGCTGTTTACTCCATCTGCGGCCAGCAAGTCGTACCCCTTCACTATTATGGCGACGTCTCTCAGTATGACTATGACAACAATATGTTCGGTCATCCTTTCGGCGATCTGTCCATGATCGAAGCCAAGACCACCCAGCCCATGGGCGCTGGCGCTTACAAGTTCATAAAGTATGAGAACAAGATAATTTACTACGAGGCAAACGAGCTTTACTACAAGGGCGCCCCGAAGATAAAGTATATCCAGTTCAAAGAAACCGCTTCCAACGAAGTTGCCGCGGCTGTTGCTGCCGGTACCGTTGACGCTGGTGAAATGAACGGCACGAAGTCCAACTTCGAGCAGATAGCTTCCTACAACTCCAATGGCGAGATCAGCGGCGACGTTGTTTTCACCAGCAAGGTTGACAATCTTGGTTATGGCTACATTGGCCTTAACGCTGACACCGTGTGCGTGGGCGGCGATCAGGCCAGCGACGCTTCCAAGAATCTCCGTAAAGCCTTCGCAACCGTATTGGCCGTTTATCGCGACACCGCGTTCGACAGCTATTATGGCGAAGCTGCTTCCGTCATACAGTACCCGATAAGCAACACCTCTTGGGCTGCTCCTCAGGCTACCGATGAAGGCTATAAGCAGGCGTTCTCCGTCGACGTAGACGGCAACGACATCTACACCTCCGATATGACCGCCGATCAGAAGTACACCGCCGCTCTTGAAGCAGCTAAGGGCTTCCTGATAGCCGCTGGTTACACCTTCGACGAAGCTTCCGGTAAGTTCACCGCCGCTCCCGACGGTGCTGCCCTCTCCTATGAGGTCATAATCCCCGGCGACGGCTCCGGTGACCATCCGTCCTTCGCGATTCTTACCGACACCAAGGCTGCTCTTGAGACCATTGGTATCGAGCTTAGAATAAATGACCCCGCTGACTCCAACGTTCTTTGGAACGCGCTTGACGCGGGCACTCAGAACATGTGGTGCGCGGCTTGGGGCGCCACTATAGATCCTGATATGTATCAGGTCTATCACAGCAGTGGAATAGTTGGCAGAGGCGGCTCTGATTCCAACCATTACCATATAGACAATGCTGAACTCGATCAGCTCATCCTCGACGCCCGCGTCAGCGACGATCAGGCGTACAGGAAGGCCGTCTATAAGCAGTGCCTCGACATCATAGTTGACTATGCTGTTGAAGTTCCCGCTTATCAGCGTCAGAACTGCATAGTGTTCAGCGCAGAGCGCATCAATCTCTCCACCCTTACTCCGGACATCACCACGTTCTGGGGTTGGATGAACGATATTGAGCTTCTTGAGATGAACTAAAGCAATGTAGGTAAAATTATTGAGCCGGCCGGTCTATCCGGCTGGCTCAATAACGTTAGAGAGAAAATTGTGTACTATATATTATTATAGTGCTTCCAATATTCGTTTAGGGGCGATTACCCCTATACACCTCCCTCAAATGGGAGGTAAAGAGGAGAACTATGGGAAAATTCTTAGTACGGAGGATCATCCTGGCCATATTCATAGTTGTCTTCGGCGCTCTTATAGTCTACGCGGTAATGCGCTGCCTGCCTACAAGCTATGTTCAGGCGATGGCGAGGCAGCTATCAAACCTGCCGGGTTCAAAGAGCTACGAAGAGTTATTGGCTCAGCTAAATGAGATGTTCGATATGAACGGAACCATACTTGAAGGCTTCTTCAAATGGTTCAGCTATGCAATTCGCGGCGACTTCGGCGATTCCTGGAAATATAATCAGCCGGTCGTTCAGAAATTCAATAGCGTAATATGGTATTCAGTTATAATCAATGCGATAACCTTCCCGCTTCAAATGGTAATATGCATACCTCTTGGTATACTTGCCGCTCGCAAGCAATATTCAAAGACCGATAATACGATAAGCGTTATTGCGTTATTGGGTCTTTCCTTGCCCACATTCTTCCTTGCGACACTATTAAAATATGTGTTCTCAATTAAGCTGCATTGGTTTGACCTATACGGCCTGGTTGGGCGAATGCATGAGCAGCTCTCGCCATTTGGTCAGGTGCTCGATATAGCTAACCACATGGTGCTGCCCATTATAACGCTTATGATATTATCCATAGGCGGCCTTATGAGGTACACGCGAACGAATATGCTTGAGGTGCTCAACGCCGACTATATAAGAACGGCGCGCGCAAAGGGTTTAAGCGAAAAGAAGGTTATAAATTCTCATGCCTTCAGAAATACGCTCATTCCGCTGGTCTCGTATATGTCATACCTTATACCAAGCATGTTCAGCGGCGCGATGATAACGGAAATACTCTTCCAGATACCAGGTATAGGCAACACGTCCTATATGGCGATAATCGTGGGTGATATACCGTTTACAATGTTCTACATTGTATTTGTGGAAGTTCTGACGCAGATAAGCCTTATGATTGCGGACATTATGTACGCAGTCGTGGACCCGCGCGTCAGGATAAATTAACGGAGGTGCTTTATGGACGACAAGTTAAAAAACACTAATAACGTAAACGAAAGCGCTTCCAAGGAAAACAATCTAAAGCTCGACGACGAGCGCCGTGTTAAAGTGCTTTCTCCCGGAATGCTGGTTTTCAAGCGCTTCATGCGCAATAAGCTTGCAATAGCGGGACTAATAATTCTGCTTGTGATGTTCCTGTTCTCATTCCCGCTGGCGCTTATAACGCCATACGGCCAGGCGCAGGTGTTCAAGCACAATGAAGCGATACTTAAGGAGTATGCAAGCGCCCTTTACAATAACGAATATCGCTATTGCGTGGCCGACGGCGACGACTTTGGCGGCGCCGCGCAGGCGCAGGCGACTCTTGCGATAAGCAAGGGCAAGACCTCGTTTACAATGGGCGGCAACACTTATGGCATGGAATTGGTTGAAGAAGGCTTCTACACCATTAACGGCAGCGTTAAGGTGGGCGGCATTTCCACTCTTGCCAAGAAATTTGACGTAACGCTCGAGGCTAACGCCGGGTTTGAAGTGACGGACGATTTCATCGCCGCATGTAAGGCCGCGGTTGACGCGGGCAGCGCCATGCTTGAGTTTAACGACGATGAATTCCTGCTCGTTAAGGACGGCAAGATGTACGATATATGCAAGGCGCAGGCGGTAGCGCTCGCTTCATTGCAGGTAACGGACGCTTTCGACCAAAATGAGGAAAAATTTGTCAGCGGGTTTGATTTTAGATTTGCCGCGCTTACGGCAAAAGCTGAAAATCAGTCCAGCTTCACGGTTGGCGAGCGCGAGTTCTATATGGACGCCGCCGACGACGACGGCAATGTGGATATTTTCCTCGTGAACGGCGAAGAAAAAACGCTCTTTGCGGCAATGTCCGATATAATCGTGTCGCCTGTCGCGAGCGATGTGTTCGTTACGATGGACGTTAAGAACGCCATTCGCGACGCCATTATCGCCAAGCAGAACAAAATGACTTATCCGGACGCTTCCGGCGAGGAGATAAACTATCAGATAGACCGCGTTAACGCCATCTACTATATAAAGACAAATGCGGTGAGCGAGCTTATCACCATGTATGAAGAGCCTACCGCGGAGCATTTCCTCGGCACGGATAAAAACGGCATGGACGTTATCACCCGTCTTATGTATGGCGGACGCATATCGCTTATGATAGGCTTCGTTGTCGTCATAATCGAAACGTTCCTGGGCGTTATACTCGGCGGCGTGTCCGGTTATTTCGGCGGCTGGGTGGATACGGCGATAATGCGTTTTGTTGATTTGTTCAACTGCATACCTTTCTATCCTATGGTTATGATAATAGGATCGGCTATGGATAAAATGGAGGTCGACCCAACGCAGCGTATCTTCATTCTAATGGGAGTGCTTGGCATATTGGGCTGGACGGGTATTGCCCGCATAGTCCGCGGCCAGATACTTTCATTGCGCGAGCAGGATTTCATGATAGCCACAGAAGCCACGGGTATCCGCGTTTCAAGGCGCATATTCAGGCATTTAGTGCCAAATGTTATGCCGCTTTTGATAGTTAACGCAACTATGAACCTGGGCGGAATAATCATCTCGGAAGCCACGCTTTCATTCCTCGGTTTGGGCGTTAAGTATCCGCTATCCTCTTGGGGCAGCATGATACAGGCGGCGAGCGATATATACGTCCTTACCAATTACTGGTTTATATGGATACCGGCGGGCATTTGCATAGTGCTTACGGTGCTTGGCTTCAACTTCGTTGGCGATGGTCTTAGAGACGCCTTCGATCCCAAGATGAAGCGGTAAAGGAAGAAGGTGAGATAAATGGCAGTTTTGAAAAAGAAGAAAAATAAGGATCTTGACTATATTTCCGCAAAGGAATCGCGTGCGATCTCCCGTGAAAACCGCAAGGTCACAAATGCTATTGAAAAGCAGCGCAACCGTAAGAACGTGCCTGAAGAGGAATATCTTACCAGCATGCGCGACCCAAACAATGTTGCCGAGTTCGACGATCTGCACACCTATTTCTTTACCGATATAGGCACTGTCAAGGCAGTGGACGGCGTATCCTTCGATGTGCCTCGCGGCAAGACCGTGGGCGTCGTTGGCGAATCCGGCTGCGGCAAGAGCGTCACGAGCCTTTCGCTCATGCAGCTCGTGCAGCGGCCGCAGGGGCAGATATATTCGGGTACTATCCGCATAGCGGCGGGCGATAAGGTTTATGATATAGCCAAAACGCCGGTAGAGGGAATGCAGAAGATAAGGGGCAATTATGTCTCCATGATATTCCAGGAGCCCATGACCAGCCTAAACCCTGTTTTCCGCATAGGCGCGCAGGTGGACGAGGTCATAAAGCTGCATAACCCCGAAATAAGCGATGAGGACGTTAAGTCGCGCACGCTTGAGATGCTCGAGCTAGTTAATATCGCCAACAAAGAGGGCGTATACCAGATGTATCCGCACGAATTGTCCGGCGGAATGCGTCAGCGCATAATGATAGCCATAGCGCTCGCGTGCAACCCCGCGCTCATAATAGCGGACGAGCCGACCACCGCGCTCGACGTTACAATACAGGCGCAGATACTCGATTTATTAAGAAACCTTAAGGATAAAATAAATTCGAGCATAATGCTCATAACGCATGACCTTGGCGTCGTTGCCGAAATGGCCGATTTCGTGGTGGTCATGTATGCGGGCCGCATAGTTGAAAAGGGCACGGCGGAGGAAGTATTCCTGCACCCCGCGCATCCTTATACCATCGGCCTTATGGCGTCAAAACCTGTAGTGGGCAAGGGTATAGAAAAGCTTTACAGCATTCCCGGCTCCGTGCCTAACCCGATAAATATGCCTAATTATTGCTATTTCAAGGATAGATGCGAGCGCTGCGTTGAAAAATGCTCCGGCGAGTATCCGCACGAGGTTCATTTGAGCGAAACGCATATTGTGAGCTGCTATCTCTATGAGGATATGAAGGAGGGCGCGGGCAAATGAGCGAGACTGCTAACATTCCAAACAACTCAGATGTTGTTATAGAGGTAAAGGACCTCAAAAAATATTTCCCGATAAAGGCCGGCATGTTCGGCCGCGTTGTGGGTCAGGTAAAGGCCGTTGACGGCATTACCTTCAATATCAAGCGCGGCACCACAATGGGTCTCGTTGGCGAATCCGGCTGCGGCAAGACCACCGTCGGCAAAACGCTGCTTCGCCTTAACGACAAGACCTCGGGCTATGTTAAGTTCAACGGTATAGACATACATGCCCTTGATAAAAAGGCGCTCAGGCAGCTTCGCCCCAAAATACAGATGATATTCCAGGATCCGTATTCGAGCCTCAGCCCGCGTATGCCCGTTGGTGAAATAATCGGTGAGGCCGTGCGCGAGCACAATATAGTGCCCGAAGCGGAATTCGATGATTACATCACAAAGATAATGCTTTCCTGCGGCCTTCAGGCTTATCATAAGGATAGGTATCCTCATGAATTTTCCGGCGGCCAAAGGCAGAGAATATGCATAGCTAGAGCGCTTGCGCTCAATCCCGAATTTATAGTCTGCGACGAGCCGGTTTCCGCGCTTGACGTTTCCATTCAGGCGCAGATAATAAATCTGCTCGAGGATTTGCAGCATGAGTTCGGCCTGACGTATCTGTTTATATCGCACGATCTCTCGGTCGTTGAGCATATATCAGATACCGTCGGCGTTATGTATTTGGGAGATATGGTCGAGTTCGGCTCCAAGAAGGAAGTGTATGCGCAGCCGCTGCACCCCTACACCAAGGCGCTGTTCTCCGCTATACCCATGCCCGACCCCACAATAAAGATGAACAGGATAATTCTTGAGGGCAGCATACCTTCACCTGCCAATCCGCCGTCGGGCTGTAAATTCCACACCCGCTGCAAGGATTGCATGGAAATATGCTCAAAGGTAGCCCCCACGGCGTATCAGGTGGACGAGGACCATTATGTGCTCTGCCATCTGTATGACGACAAACATTAAAAAGGCGGAGCCTTTTTAATGCATGCAATTATGGCTTTCTCCGCCCGGAGCGGGCGGAGATTCCGCTTCGCGGAACCAGCCATACCCCCCATAAACACTATACGAAACCATAAGGAAAGGATAAAATGGCGCGAAAGAAATACGATGATGACGACGGGCGTGTTATAGCTAATATGAACGTCGAAGGTATGCCGTGGCATAGGTCGGGCCCCAAAGATGAATCATCTGCGGAGTTTAAAGCTGAAAGCATGGCGACTCCCAAGGAAACGTGGCAGATAATGCTAAACGCAATGAAATGGGTATTTCTTGGCTCGGTAGCATTTGTCTTGGTCATCGTCGCGTTTGTATGGCTGCTGACGGTAGTGTGGAGCTGAAATGGATTTTTTAAATACTGAAAAGCACATAGTAAAATGTCCGCATTGCGGGAAGGATATGCTCGACCACATGAGCGAGTGTCCCTCCTGCCATGAGCGTGTTGAGCACAGGTATTCGCCTATGGACGAGGCTAAGCTCAAGCGCGTGAAAACGATAACCAATGTGGTTGGAGCCATTATCGCCATAGGGCTTATCGTGTGGATATTGATAGGCAGAGCCGCGTCATAAG
>CAZZNN010000042.1:0-12679 GCA_964655605.1 uncultured Oscillospiraceae bacterium | reverse complement strand
AACACGAACAACGCCATAAATATAGGTTATCCTGATGAAAGCACCGCCACCGATGCGCAGAAGGCCACAATAGACGTGCGCGACCTTCGCTTTGATTTTGTGGAGCAGACCCAGGGCGTCACCATAGACAAGGAAGCGCTCGTTGAAACGCTCACCGCCCGCACTGCTCAGCGCGATTTTGGCGCTGTGGAGCTTAACACCATTCCCCTTGACGCGGATATAACAATAGCCACCATAAAAGAAAGCCTCGTTTTGCGCAGCGAAGCGCGCACATTCTACGGCAAAACGCCTTACAACCGCGATACGCGCGTTCACAATCTTAAAAAGGCCGCGGGGCTTATATACGGCACAGTTTTGCAGCCGGGCGACGTTTTTTCCGCCAATGGCATACTTGGAAACCGCACGGAGGAGGGCGGCTGGCAGCTCGCCCCTGCCGTTATAGACGGCGGCGCAAAGAGCGAGGATCAGCCGGGCGGCGGCGTCTGCCAGGTATCGTCCACCATTTACAACGCCGTGCTAAGGGGCGACCTTGAGGTTGTATTCCGTCAGGCGCATTCAAGCAAGCTCTCATACGTTGACGGAGGCTGCGACGCCACCATTGACAGCGGGCGCATAGATTTTAAATGGAAAAACAATACGGACGCTCCGCTATACGTTTTTACCTGGATAGACACAAAGGATAAATATGTGCGCTGCGAAATATACGGGCAGCCCTTTGGTGATGGATTTGATTCCATAGAGATAGTGAGCGAGGAGCTTGAGCCGCTGCCCACAACATCGCCTGAATACATAGAGAGCGCGTCGCTCGTGCCGCCCTACTGGATGCTCAACAATAAAGCCAAGAAGGGCTATGTTTTCCAAACCTACGCTATCTATTACAAGGATGGCGTTGAAGTGAATAAAAAAGAAGTGGCGCTCACCACATACAAAATGCACCCGGCGCGCTACCTCGTGTGGCCGGGATACGTTCAGGGAACTGTTTTGCAGGACGCATACAAGCTTGAGCCTTCGCCCACGCCAATGCCGGTGACTACGCCAAAGCCATAAAATATGAAAGACCGCGTCTTTCATATACGGTTTTGTGGTTAGCAAAGCCAACCCGCAATTCCCATAAAAGTAAGGTTAACGGGTCGCGTCAAAAAGCGACCGGATATTAACAAGCGGCCAGTGCAAACGCCTGACCGCTTTTTTTATCGCATATACCAACGAAGTTTTAGCTTCAGTTCGCCTAGCTCAAGCACGTCGCCCTGCCTTAAAAGGAGCTTTTGACGCGTACCCACGGCCTCGCCGTTCACCATTGTGTCATAGCCCGCGTCAAGGCTTATTACGGACAGCCTGTTCCCCGCCACGTCTATGCGGCAATGGGTTGGCGCGACGGTTTCCTCATCTAAAAGCACAAGCTCCGCCTCGCGCGCGGAGCGGCCTATAGTCATGCTCGACGTGAAAGCTTGCTTATAGCTAAATCTGCTGCCTGTAAGCCTTGCGAGCGTCATGTAACAGGCGGGGCCGTCCGCAAGATCATCGTCCTCGCCGTCCGCTGCGCGTCTTCTGCGCTTTGCTATTACCGCCACCAAGATAAGCACGCCTATCACGGCCGCGCCGTCTATAATGGCCCATATGACGGTTTTATCCGATATGGCCTTGCTCATATCCGCGTCTATTCCGGCGACGGGAGCCTGCGACGGCGCCGCCTCCGTCTGCGAGGGCGTGGCGGCGGCTAAAGCAGGAGTGGCTATGGGCGCCTGCGTTGGTTCGGGCGACGGCGCATTCTCGCGGCGCTCGCTTATAAGCTGGCGCATATCAACGTCTATATCGGATTTCACCTCAACGCCCGCCGCGCTTGCAGTAACAAGCAAATTTGAATAAATATTCTCAATTTCTATACCGGTTAGATCGTAATGCAGCAAATATGTGTCTTCATCGAGCGCACGCACCTTTTCGCAGGCGTCCGTAAGCGCTTGCTGCGAATTATCAAGCGTAAGCGCCTGACCGCCCACAGAACGCCTTGCCAGGCTCCCAAGGGCGCTTATCGCTTCGCTGTTTGCATTTTTATCGGCCAAAATGCCTATCGTGCACACAGATATGCCGCTCTGCTCTATAGTTTTTGCGGCTTCCTCAAGGGTGACGCCCAAAGCGCCCTCGTTTTTTCCATTAGAGATAATAATAAGCTTGCGCGCGGGCTTCACGCCTATTGTGGAATCAAAAAGCTTTGCGGCCTGAGCTATGCCCGAATAAAGATCGGTCTTTTCTCCCTCAAGGGGCTTAATCAGCGCAAGCTGCGCGTCTATCGCGCTCTTGGCCGAGGTGAAGGAATTTTTATTGAGCAACGCGCCAAGCGGCATTATGGCAATATTATCATTCTTGCCCACGAGCGCTGCGGCCGCCTTTGCAAGCGCTTCAAGCTTTGATATATCCTTTTCGCTCACGCCGCCAAGGTCAACGAAAACCAAATATGAGGTGCCGCCCTCAGTTTCATATTTGGAGGCGGCGCTCACGCCAAGCTCGAAGCTATCGAGCATGGCTGAGAATTTGGTTTTTGAAGCTTCCATATTGGTGTGAACTATTACGCTGAGCGTTTCGCCCGCAAGAAGGCAGCATTCGATATTAAGCTGAGCGACTCCGCTATTTTGCTCGGCAAGGCAAAAGCTTGGCAGCGCAAGCATGAGCACGGCCAAGATAAAAGCAATAAATCGATTTTTATATTTTTCTGCCATATAAATGAGTATATAGCAAAAATTGACGCGTTGCAAATAAATATGTTTTCGCGCTTAATTCCGTCACAAATATGTCGTAAATAAAGTTATAGCGTCATGAGGACGCTAAATACCAACACAACATCGTGCTGCGAAAGGATGCGTGACACATGAGGATACAGAACTATTCCGTCGATATGGCGGCCATTTCAAGCAAGACAGAAGTTTATTCCAAGGAAGACAGTATTAAAGTATGGACGCGGGCAAAGGCGCCTCAGGCCGAACCGTCGGAGGGCGTTAAGCTTGAGCTAAGCGACGAGGGCAAAAAGCTCAGCGAGGAGAGCAAGGAGGGCGCAAACGGCACGTCCCAAGAAGCAAAGGCCAAGCTCAACGACGCCTCGGCTTTATCAAAGACCCTCAAGCTCAACAATTCAAAGCCTTTTAAAATCTCCGATATGGACGATTTGAGGATCAAGCTTTTGCAGGCCATGATAGAGAGGCTTACCGGCAAAAAATTCAAGTTCGCGCTCGCTTTGGAGAATAGCGGCAATCAAAACGATGATGCATCGGCCACGCGCGCTATGGATCAGCTTGCCAACATGCAAGGCTCCGCGCATGAAATGGCCGGCGAAGCGATAGCCGCAAGGCAGGGCGCATGGCATTTTACCGCCACTACAAGCGAAACCTACTATAGAAGCGAATCCATGTCCTTTGCGTCAAACGGCGTTGTGAACACGGCTGACGGCCGCACGATAGCCTTTGACGTTTCGCTCTCGATGTCAAACGAAGTGTATCAGACGCTTTCAACAAGCGTTACAGCCGATATTGCCTCGCAATTCTGCGACCCGCTGATAGTGAATTTCAACGGCTCCGCCGCCGAGCTCACACAGACTAAATTCTCCTTCGACCTTGACGCAGACGGAAGCGCCGATCAGGTGTCTATGGCAAGCGGCAACAGCGGCTTTCTCGCGCTGGACAAGAACGGCGACGGCATAATAAATAACGGCAGCGAGCTGTTTGGCACCTCCTCGGGCGATGGCTTTAAGGATCTCGCCGCATACGATGAGGACGGCAACGGCTGGATAGATGAAAATGATTCCGTTTATCAAGACCTTAGGATATGGTCCAAGGACGAAAGTGGCAAGGATAAGCTTGTGGGCCTTGGCAAGGCGGGCGTTGGCGCGATATATCTTGGAAGCGTCGCCTCGCAATACGACGTGCGCTCAAACGCGGGCGATGTGAGCGGCGCTATAAGGCGCTCCGGCGTATTTCTCAAGGAAAACGGCGGCGCAGGCACTGTGCAGCACGTTGATCTAGCATTGTGATAATTGCTTTCGCTTGCGAAAGCTTCCTCCTGTTGGAGTTGAGGGTGGTTTTGCGTAAGCAAAATCGCCATTGTAAAATGGCGAAAGCCTCAAAACCGTAAGTGAAAGGCGAAGTCTTTCATATTTCCTCCTGAGAAGCAAATATCAAAAAAGACCGTTTCCCCAACGGTCTTTTTTGTGTCTGTCAAAGTTTTTTTATCAATGTGAGCATGTTTTTGCCGTTTTCGTATGAATACTGCACATCGTCCATGCTCTTTTTTACCATGAAAATGCCAAGGCCGCCTATCTGCCTTTCCTCCACGCCAAGCGAGGTATCGGGATCCTTATGCTCAAGCGGGTTATATGGCTTTCCGCCGTCTAAAAAGCATATATACGCCTTGCCATCGTCAATATAAGCGCGCAATTCAGCTTCGCCGCACGAATTTTCATACGCGTAGCTATAAATATTTACGAATATCTCCTCGGCCGCTATGGCAAACTGCGTCTGCACCTTTATTGAAGCATCGTTTTCTTCAAGAAATTCGGCAACAAAGGAAAGCACCGCTTCAAGCTGCTCCGGTTTTGCGCTAACGGTTATGCTTTTCATTCGCTCACCGCCTTTAGCTACAGTATGGCTATTCTATATCCAATATATCACAGAAGCCTGTGACGTTGAAAACCTCCATAATGGTTTCATTCACGTTTTTGACCTTCATTGAGCCCTGCTTCGACATGCGCTTTTGCGCCGCGAGCAACACGCGAAGGCCAGCCGAGGAAAGATAAACGAGCGATTTAAAATCGAGTATCAGCGCCGCAATGCCTTCGAGCGAAGCGTTCAAAACGCTCTCAAGCTCCGGCGCGGTGATGGTATCGAGCCTGCCCTCGAGCTCTAAGGTAAGAGTTTGCCCATCTAAATTTTTGTTGATAGTCATTTTGTACTGCTCCTTTATTTTGCAAAATTCTTTTTTATGGTTACTTCGGCAACATTGCCATGCACGCCGACGATAACATCGTCCGCGATATTAGCGACTATTGATTTTTCAAGCTCGTCCCACTGCTCGCTCTTTTGCGTTTCCGCCTCTATTATCTCGCGATAGCGCTGGAGCGACCACTCGTTTGGCGCCGCATATCCGCCATACTCTATATCGCCATAGAAGGTGGAGCCCATCGCCGCAAACTCTGCGGGGCCGCCGAACATGCCGCCCGCGAAAAGCTGGCGGATCTTGCCCATAAAGCCTTTGGCGGACTCGTTCTCGCCGGTGCTGGAAACGCCGAGCAGCAATTCCCTGTCCTTATCGGATATATCCATATCCGCGCGGGCGCGGACATGCAGCGTTACGTCAAGATCGTATACCTCTATCCAAAACTCCGCGTCATACTCGACCAGTATGCTCTTGACCATGCTCATAAGCTCCTCGGCAAGCAGCCTTAGCTGAAGCGTCTGCTTATTTGTAAGGCCGCAATATGCCGAACATTTTTCAGTTTGGCCAAGCGCCCTCTCTATCGTCGCGTCGTTGCGCGGATATAGCTTACATACATCTGTTACCATACTTATGACCTCCATATTGATATAGATAGTTTAGCGCGTATGTTGTAATAGCGCAAGAATCAATATTCATCGCCCCACAGCGAATTAGAAAGCCGCGCGTTCGTTTCCTCCGCCCAGGAGTATTCCGTCATGTATTCGCCGTTGAAATTTTTGACCGCGTCCTCATCGCCCGCGAGCAATTCATAATAATCGCACGCAAAAAGGTCGGGATTGACGAAGCGCTGCTGACCGCTTGAGCCCATTATAAACTCTATGCCCGCGCCAGCTAAAATTTCCCTTAGCCGCTTGCAGGTCATTCTGTAGAGCGACTGCGTGCCGGGGTCCGGCGACCTATCCTCCCAAAGATAGGATATTGCAAGCCCAGCGGTGACTGAGCCGCCGTTTTTATCTACGAGTATTGCAAGCAGCTCCTTAGGCTTGGCGCTGTTGATAGGAAAAAGCTTGCCATCTACATAAACCTCAAAATTAGGCATTGTTTTTATTCTTACGCGCTTTGCCGGCACCGGCTTTACAAGCTTTGCACGCTCGAGCGATATGCTCGCATCGTCCTTTGAAAAAGGCTCTAAAAGATAGTCTATAGCGCCTGCTTTAAACGCTTCGTAAGCCGCGCGCTCATCCTTTGAGGTGGCAACGAGCTTAATATTTATATCTATATCCTTCAATTCGCGCGCAAACTCCAGCCCCTTGGCTTTATTCAGCCCAACCGCGACAAACGCAACGTCCACGGTGTTTTTGCGCGCATACTCGGCGGCGTCCTCGCTCTTTGTGAAGGCATTCACCACAGTTGCCTCGGGAAGACTCATAACGGCGGCCTTGAAATTTGAGAGCGCAGCCTTATCATCATTCACATACAGTAAATTCAATCTGTACCCTCCTGCACGAAAAATGTTATATATAGAGCTATTATTCATTTTATTATACTACATATATACGGCTAATGTCTAAAATTTTTTTATAGTTACGCTTTTTTTACGCATCGTAAATTATTATATCAAGGTAAAGACTATGCGATGTTCAGCGGTATTGAAATGTCGCGCCGAATAATGTATTATTATAAGGAGAAAAGCATGCAAAATAACAAGCGCGGCACGCCTGACGCAAAATATATGCTTTCAAGCGAAGATGCACAAAAGGTTCTCGGCGGAGTGAATTCAAGCGGCATATCCGATTTTGATTATATCGAAGCCGGTATAAAGCTATTTCGCCAGGACGGCGGGCCTACGGAATATTTCTATTGCGGCACGCAGGTAAGCAAGGCGTGCGCGGACGCTATAATTGATTTCTATACTACTCACGGCAGACGGCCGGCCAAGAGCGAGACGCCGCTTTATTAGAGCGCTTGCGGGGCTGTCTTGCACTTACGTTTATGAAAGGCAGCATACATGGAAGAAAAGCAGCTATTTCGCGAGTCCACTGTGAAGCGCATATCCTCCCCGGAACAATTAAACGATTATGTTCGCGTAACCAACCCCGGCGTATGGCTTTTGCTTGCGGCGCTTTTGCTGCTGTTGGCGGGAGCTGTTGTGTGGGGCTTTTTTGGCGAGATAAAAACGACCAAGGAAGTGACAGCCATCGTGTCAAACGGTGAGGCGGTGTTCTTCTGCGAAAACGGCGATGATTTTTCTGCCGGAATGAACGTAAGGTTTGAGGACGGAACGCTCAGCAAGATAAGCGCCGTCTGCCCAACGCCCGTTTCGCGCGCAGACATTGAGGCGCTCTACGGCGAATACACGCTCTTTGAGCTTGACCCGCCGCAATGGGCATACGCCGTGACGGTAATCGCGCCCAGCGCTATGGGCGGCGTCACCGAGCTTAGCGTAACAACGGACAGCGTAAAACCCATATCTTTTATATTAAACTGACGGAGGAGCGGCTGTGATAAGAAAAAAACGCATGCCCGAACCCGTCGAGCATGGATACGCAAAGGTGCCTGTGGTAATGCAAATGGAAGCGCTTGAATGCGGAGCGGCTTCGCTTGCGATGGTGCTCGCGTATTACGGCAAATGGCTGCCGCTTGAAAAGGTGCGCGCCGACTGCGGCGTTTCACGCGACGGTGTGAGCGCGAAAAACATATTGCTCGCGGCTCGCAATTATGGGCTTGTGGCGCAGGGCTATCGCTTTGAGGTGGATTCGCTGCGCAAAAACGCGCAATATCCCTGCATAATACACTGGAATTTTAATCATTTCGTGGTGCTCAGCGGCTTCAAGGGCGACAGGGCGGTTATAAACGACCCCGCGCGCGGACTTGTTATAATAAGCGCCGAGGAGTTTGACCGCTCGTTCACGGGAGTTTGCATTTTATTTGAGCCGGGCGAAGCATTTGAGCCTGGCGGACACCCTGCGTCAATAGTCGATTTTGCCAAAAAACGTTTGAGCGGCACGGCTACGGCTTTCGCCTTCGTGCTCATAACGGCGGTGCTCGCATCGCTCGTTTCAATAATCACGCCGGCTTTTTCGCGCGTACTCATCGACAGAATATTATCAGGGCTCAACCCCGATTGGCTAAATCCATTTATTGCCGGGCTAACGGCGCTTGCGATAATCCAAATAGCGCTCACCGCGGTAAAGAGCGTATATATGCTCAAAATCGAAGGCAAGCTTGCAATAGTGGCAAACTCGAACTTCGTTTGGCATGTGCTGCGCATGCCCATGGAATTTTTCTCGCAGCGCATGACGGGCGACATACTCGCCAGGCAGAACACAAACGAACACATAGCCTCATCGCTTATAAACAAGCTTGCGCCGCTTGTAATAGATGTGGGCATGATGATATTTTATCTGGTCGTCATGCTTAGATACAGCCCGCTCATGACATGCGTGGGGCTATTATCAATAGCGCTGAACATAATGGTGGCGCAATATATATCCAAAAAACGCATAAACATCGCACGCGTCGCAAACAGGAGCGCCGGAAAACTGCAAGGCACCACCATCGCGGGAATAAGCATGATCGAAACAATAAAGGCCAGCGGCGCGGAAAACGGTTTCTTTGAAAAATGGGCCGGATACCAAGCGTCTGTAAACACGCAGTCGGTCACGTCGTCGCGGCTCAACGGCTTGCTTGGCTCCATACCTGAGTTTATAGCGCAGCTTACTAATCTGGCGGTGCTATTTATAGGCGTGCTGCTCGTGCTTAACGGTGATTTTACAATAGGTATGATACTGGCGTTTCAGGGCTTCATGCAGCAATTCATGCTGCCAGCGCAGAATCTTATCGGCTTCGGGCAAACATTTCAGGAGATGCGCACCGATATGGAGCGCGTTGAGGACGTTATGCAATATCCTGCCGATACTGAATACGGCAAGCCGCTAAGCGCCGACGCTGAATTTCAAAAGCTATCGGGCGATGTTGAGCTAAAGCACATTACATTTGGCTATAACAAGCTAAGCGCGCCCATAATAGAGGATTTTTCAATGACGCTCAGCCCCGGCAAGAGCGTTGCCTTTGTTGGCGCGTCGGGCTGCGGAAAATCCACGCTCAGCCGCCTTATAGCCGGGCTTTATAAGCCGTGGAGCGGCGAGATAATTTTCGACGGCACGCCCATAGCCGATATAAACCGCTCAATATTCACAGGCTCTGTGGCGGTGGTGGATCAGGACATAACGCTTTTTGACGATACCATTGCAAACAACATAAAAATGTGGGACGGCTCCATTGCCGATTTTGAAATGATACTCGCCGCGCGCGACGCGAGGCTGCACGAGGATATTATGCGGCGCGAGGGCGGCTACAATCATAAGCTTCTAGACGGCGGGCGCGATTTTTCCGGCGGGCAGCGTCAGCGCCTTGAAATAGCGCGCGTGCTTGCTCAGGACCCGACAATAATTATCATGGACGAAGCGACCAGCGCGCTCGACGCGAAAACCGAATACGAAATGCTTAACAATGTGCGCGAGCGCGGCATCACCTGCATAATAGTGGCGCACAGGCTTTCAACAATACGCGATTGCGACGAGATAATAGTGCTCGACAAGGGGCATGTGGCTGAGCGCGGCACTCATGATGAGCTTTACGCGCGCGGCGGGTTATATTCAAAACTTGTTACGAGCGAGTAAATAGACGCTGAGGCGAGGAGATACGAATGGGTTGGTTTTCCAAGCAAATACAGGAGCGCATTAGCTTTGACGACGAGAGCTTCTCGGCGGCGTTTGAAACCATGGCCTCGGCCGTCACGGGCAAAAACCCTGTTACGGCCGCCATGAAGCGCAATGAGGTGCGCGCAAAGAACGCGCTTGAGCAGATACTCAAATACTACAATATCAAAATAAAGCAGCTTCCCGACGAAATAAAAGATATAAACGCGCAGATAGAATACATACTTCAGCCTGCGGGCGTTATGCGCCGCACGGTTGAGCTTACTGGCGCATGGTATCGCGACTGCGTTGGCGCTATGCTCGGCACCAAGCTCGACGGCACGCCCATAGCGCTCATACCGCGCGCGTTTCGCGGCTACTATTATTACGACACCGCAAGCGGCGAACGCGTGAACGTAACCAAAAAAACCGCTCGCGATATAGCCATAAGCGCTATATGCTTCTACATGCCGCTGCCGCTAAAGCCCATTGGCATAAAGGATCTGCTTCTATACATAATAAAGGCGCTCTCCGTTTCAGACGTTATATCCATGATAGCGCTTACGCTCATCGTAACGCTTATCGGGCTAATTGCGCCGGTAATGAATCAATACATATTTTCAGACGTTATAAGCGGCAATGAGGGGCTGCTGCTGCCCATAATGTGCCTGCTTATCGGCGCGACGCTTTCAACTGTGCTCGTGAATATCGCAAAGAACTTTTCGCTTGCGCGGATAAACACAAAGCTGGGCATATCGGTGCAGGCGGCGTCCATGATGCGCGTGCTGTCGCTCCCAGCCACATTTTTGAAGGATTATAACGCGGGCGAGCTTTCCTCACGCGTGCAGATGATACAGCCGCTGTGCTCCTCGCTTACTGACATAGCGCTCACAGGGCAATTGGCTTCTATATTTTCGCTTATATATATTGTGCAGATAGCGAGTATCACGCCCGCGCTATGCGTTCCCGCGATAATTGTGCTGCTCGCGACAACGCTGTTTTCCGTCGTTTCCGTTTTTATGCGCATGAAGCTCACAAAGAAGGGAATGGAGCACGGCGCAAGGCTCAATGGCATACTCTACGCGCTATTTGCCGGAATACAGAAGATAAAGCTTTCGGGCTCTGAGAAACGCGCGTTTGCGCGCTGGGCGGACGGCTATTCGCACGACGTTAAGCTTCATTACAATCCGCCCGCATTTTTTAAGCTGGACAGCGCCATATCCTTGGGAATATCGCTGCTTGGCACGGTGCTTATATATGCAACGGCCGCGGGCAACGGCGTTTCAGTGGCGGATTTCATGGCATATAATGTTACATACGGGCTTGTATCCGGCGCTTTCGCCACATTTGCCGGAATGGCGGCTACCGTGGCAAGCATAAAGCCCACGCTTGAGATGGTTGAGCCGATTTTAAAGGCCAAGCCCGAGATAAGCGAGGGCAAGCTATATATAACAAAGCTCTCAGGCAGCATTGAAGTGAATAACGTAAGCTTCCGCTACAACGAAAACCTGCCTTATGTGCTCGACGACCTAAGCCTCAAAATAACTCCCGGCAAATATATAGCCGTGGTTGGCGCAACGGGCTGCGGCAAATCAACTCTTATGCGCATACTGCTCGGCTTTGAAGCGCCGCAAAAAGGCTCCGTATATTATGACGGACGCGATTTAACCAATATCGACCTGCGCTCGCTGCGCCGCAATATAGGCGTTGTTATGCAGGACGGCAAGCTTTTTCAGGGCGATATTTACTCTAACATAGTTATTTCCGCGCCTTGGCTCACCATTCAGGACGCGTGGGATGCGGCGGAGCTTGCGGGCATTGCGGACGATATTCGCGCTATGCCCATGGGTATGAACACAATGATTTCAGAAGGTCAGGGCGGCGTATCCGGCGGACAGCGCCAAAGGCTGATGATAGCGCGGGCGATAGCGCCAAAGCCCAAAATACTTATGCTTGACGAGGCGACGAGCGCGCTCGACAATATTACCCAGAAAATAGTCTCCGACTCGCTAGATTCGCTCAAGTGTACAAGAATAGTTATTGCGCACAGGCTTTCCACTATCCGTCAGTGCGACAGGATAATCATGCTTGAATCCGGCCACATAGTTGAGGACGGAACATACGAGGAGCTAATCAAGCTAAACGGCAAGTTCGCGGAGCTTGTAAAGCGGCAGCAGCTAAACGACTAAATGGCAAGCGCCTGCTGTTACGCTTTATTTACGCGAAGGGCGCTATAATTTACCCGATAAAGAAGATATATGGAGGTGCTCACATGTTTAAAAAAGGCAAAAATGCCACTGAGGATAAAAGCAAGGTCGAGTCCAGCTCGGCGGATTCACGCATTGCAAACGGCAATTTCGGCGGACACGCATTGAGCGAGTCACAGCTTGGGCATACATTCGGCGGGGTTAACACCTCCGCACAGGTGAAATGCCCGCGCTGCCAATCGTTCACCGTTAAAACCAAGCTCAAGACCATAGGCGCGAACGGGCCGGTATATTTGCACGAATGCGCTTGCGGCTACAAATGGGAGACTGTTGACGCGTCAACATCGATTTAACCTAAAAAAACTCACAAAATAATGGACGGGAGAATTCCCGTCCATTATTATTTGCCCTATTGCTTTATGACGCGGACACGTCGCTGGCCGCTATTTGTTTCTCCGGCTTGAGCGTGAATATCGGCGTGCCTTCCTTTTCGATTACGGCCTTTGTTATGCGGCAGGCCGATATATCCTTGCGCGATGGAATATCATACATTATTCCAAGCATAGCGTCCTCGAGTATGGCGCGCAGGCCGCGCGCGCCGGTCTTGCGGTCTATCGCCTTCTTGGCCACAGATAAGAGCGCGTCGTTATCGAAGGTGAGCTCAACATCGTCCATCTCAAAAAGCCGCTTATACTGGCGCGCAAGCGCGTTCTTGGGCTTTGTGAGAATATCCATAAGAGCGTCCTCCGTGAGCTGGTGAAGCGTGACGATAACGGGAACACGGCCCACAAATTCGGGTATAAGGCCATATTTTAGAAGATCCTCGGGGAGTATGTTCTTCAATATTTCGCC
>CAZZNN010000041.1:0-12787 GCA_964655605.1 uncultured Oscillospiraceae bacterium | reverse complement strand
GGGTGCTCACATACGACTATATTATCAAGAATATATGGGGGCCGAACGCCGCTTCGGACACGCAGATATTGCGCGTGAACATGGCCAATATCCGCCGCAAGATAGAGCTGAACCCCGCCGCACCTCAATATCTGCGCACGGAGATAGGCGTCGGCTATTGGATAACTGAAAATCAATAAATACACAAAATTTCCAAGCACGTTGTGCTTGAAAATTTTGTGTTTATATAAAATCACTGAACGCAAAGCGTTCAGCGATTTTATGGTTAAGGAAACCAAGCACTCTTGTGCTTGAAAATTTTATGGTTAAGGAAACTAAGCACTCTCGTGCTTAACCGCGGATAGCCTCATTTCTTGTGCGCGGCACTGTAAACTTTTATATAATTATTGCCATATCCATGCTTTGAGCTTACAATATTAGCGAAATATAAATGAAACGCAGGAAGCTTATATAATGGAAAACGCCCCAAAACGCAAGAAGATGCCGCTGTGGCTCATAATAACGCTAGTCGTCGTGCTCGGCGCGGCGCTCGGCCTTGGCGGCAGGCTCATATATGTTATGCTCAACCCCTCAAGCGCGTTCAACACGCGGCCGGCGGCCGAGGTCACGGTCACGCTCGCGCCCACAAAATCGCCAGCAGTAAAGCCCACGCTTGACGCTCAAGCAACTCCTCAGCCAACAATACAGCCCACTCCCGAGCCAACGATCCCCATAGATTATGATTTCATGCGCAACCGCGTGAACATTCTCATGCTTGGCTGGGACAGAAGCCCTGAGCGCGAGGTTACGGGCACGTCGCTCTATCGCGATGAGGAGAATAATTTCAGAAGCGACGTTTTAATGCTGCTCGCCGTGGATTTTGATAATAACAAGGCCGACCTTATCTCCGTGCCGCGCGATTCTTTGCAGCCGCTTTATACCGATGAAAACGTGCTCTATCGCGAAAATTCGCATTGGAAGATAAACGCGGCCTTTGCAAAGGGCGGTAGCGCGGGCAACGGCGAGACAGGCTTTAAATACGCCATGAACACCGTGAGCCATGTCTTTGGCGAGATACCCATTGAATATTACGCGGGCGTCGATATGGAGGGCCTCAAGGCGCTTGTGGACGCTATGGGCGGCATAGATTACGATGTTGACCTTGAAATAAAGCTAAACGGCCGCGTGCTCAATAAGGGCATGCAAACGCTCACCGGTCAGCAGGTGCTCGATTATTGCCGCGCGCGCAAGGGCTACGGCACGGATCAAACCAGAAACGATAGGCAGCAGCGCATGCTTTTCGCCCTGTTTGCGCAGCTTAAATCGCGCGACCAGCTTAAAAACGTGCCTAAGATATATCTTTCCATGAAGGATTATGTGCGCACAAACCTGAATGTGGAGCAGATAGCGGCGCTCGCGTCGTTTGCGATGAACCTCGATATAGATTCCTCGCTCATGCGCCATTCGATAAAGGGCGAATATATTGATAAAACGCCTTATAATAACGCGAGCTTCTTTGTGTATCACAATGATGAATTGGTGAAGCTGGTGGAGGACGTTTTCGGCTTTACAATGACGCCGAGCATAAGAAACGACGCGAGCTATGTGCTCGCTGATAAGGCGGCGGACAGCGCAATGGACTATGTCCGCGGCGCGGAATATGTGCTAAAGCTGCCAAAGCTCAGCCAATATTTCACTTACGATGAATATGGGCAAAGCTACACTGCGCAGCCCGTTATCGCGCAGCTAACCGCGCAGATGGCCACTATGACCTCGCTTGCTACTCGCGACGTTGGCACGTTTACGGATGCTAAGGAGTTCGTCCCGCCCGCCTCCGTTACGGACGCTCAAGGCAATCTCAAGGATCCGCGCGACATTCCCTTTGACACTGAGCTTATAGCCATAGAGCAGGAAAAGCTGCGGGCGCTTTTATATAATGTGTGCATAAGCTTTGGCGTTACTCAGGCCGATATAGACCCCAAAGCAAGCCAGATGCCAAAGGAATTTATAGCGCTGCTCCCGCAGACGAGCACGCAGCAATATTATGAGCCGGAGCCCACATATTACGCTCCAGATGAGTTCAACGAGCCGGAGGACGACGGCGGCTAAAACCCTCGTACCAAGATAAAAAAAGTCCTGTTCGGACTTTTTCGAGATTGAGGATTTTGCCTACTATGCTTCGCTTCGCCGGGCGGCAAAACCTGTAAAGTGCGAAAACCTAATGGTTATCATCCGTTTCGGCGTATATGCCGCCGAAGCCGGATTATAAATCCCGGGGTTTATCGGCAGTCTGATTTTTATAGCTCTATCTTCGCCCATTTTCCGCTCTTGAACCGCGTGAAATTGAACAAAAGCCTTGATAATTGGTCTAAAAACATTCCGAGCCACGCGCCCACAAGCCCAAGACCAAGCGGATAGCACAGCAGCCACGAAACCGCCGTCCTGATTATAGCTATGCTCACAAACGATGTGCGCGCGACGTATTTTGAATCGCCCGCGCCGCGCAGGCAGCCGGATATAACCACCTGCGAGGTTTGCACAAGCGCTATCGCCGCTATGATGAACATGATATTGGAGCCCATGTCGATTATCGCCGCGTCGGTCGTAAACAGACCTATTATCTGCCGCCTTAGCAATATAAATGTTAGCGAAAGTATCACTCCAACAAACATTGCAAAGCGCTGTCCGGCTTTGCCGTATATCATGGCGAGGTCTGGACGCTTAGCGCCCAAGCCCTGCCCAACAAGGCTTGTTGAGGCGATGGAGAAGCCGTCGGAGAAGGCGAAGCTAAGATTTATTATGTGCATACACACCTGATGCGTTGCAAACGGCACCGTGCCGAGGCTTGCTATCATCAGCGCGTACACAAAAAAGCCAAAGCGCATGAACACCTGCTCGACGGCCGCGCTTGAGGCCACCTTGCCAACGCTCGATATTGTGCGCTTGTCAAAGCTCCATTTGCCGTGACCGAGTATCGTGAGCATATTGCTATGACGCCTTAGCACGCTGCAAAGCGCCATTGAAAACGCCACAAGTCCGCCAAGCGCCGTTGCTATCGCCGCGCCGCGCACGCCGAGCTTTGGGAAGCCGCAGTTGCCGTTTATGAGAAAGTAGTTGAACAAAATGTTCACAAGGTTTGCGGCTATGTTTGAGCGCATGCTTATCTTTGTGTTGCCAGAGCCGCGCTGCGCCGCGTTTATCGTCATGCCTATGCAGTTGAAGAATTGGCCGCACATGATAATTCTAAAATACGCTATGCCGTCCTCAATGAAGTCCGCCTGCGCGCCCGCAAGCGTTAAAAGCTCGCGCGGCAATATAAGCGCAAGCGACGTCATCAGCGCGGACAGCGCCATGCATATTAAAAGCGCCTGCTTTAGCGTTCGCGAAGCGCCCGCATAGTCGCCCTCGCCCTTTCTGCGCGCTACCACCGCGGTAACGCCCACATTGAGCGATATGATAAGCGCCATAAGCAAAAATTTGGGCTGTGTTGTAATGCCAACGGCCGATATGGCCTCCGGCCCAAGCGAGCCGACCATCATCGTATCAACGCTCGATACCAGCGATACGAGCACCGCCTCAAGCGCGCTTGGCCACGCAAGCGCGAAGCACCGCTTATACGCTTCACGCGCAGAAGGGAGCTCTCCCCGTATAAGGGAGGGCTCCACGCTTTTTGTTGGGTCTATAAGTTTTTTTATTGTATTAAGCATTTTAACTGTGTAAAATTTCCTCCCGCGCTTTACGCACGCTTGTTATTTTTTGAGTTTAATATTGTTCCATGCGTCGTTGTACACGGTGATGAAATCGCCAAGGTCGTGGAATATCTCGCAGTTGTCGAGCACTTCCTGAGGCGGATTGTAAACGGGATCGTCCGTGTAGTAGCTGTCGAGCAGCGCAAAGGCGGCCTTGTTGGGCGTTGAATAGCCGATATATTCGGTGTTGGCCTTTGCAACCTCGGCCTCGCACAGGAAATTGATGAATTTTTCGGCGGCTTCGGCATTTTTGCTGGATTTAGGTATTATCACATTGTCGAACCAAACGTTGCTGCCCTCGTCGGGGACGGCGTAGGCAAGATCCGGATTGCCTTCCTCCTCGTCCTTGCACCACATAGCGTCGCCGGAATACACAACGGCGAGCGCGCCGCCGCCATTTATCATGGTGTCCTTTATAGAATCGCCAAGGTATGCGAGCACTAGCGGCTTTTGCGCTATGAGCGCCTGCTCGGCGGCCTTTATGTCGGCCTCCTCACGGGTGTTTATGGAATAGCCGAGCTTTTTGAGGGTTATGCCTATGGAGTCGCGGATAGAGTCGTACATGAGTATCTGGCCGGAGTATTTTTCGTCCCAGAGTATGTCCCAACTGGTCACAGGCTCAGTTACCATAGTGGTATTGTATAAAATACCCACAGTGCCCCACATATAAGGCACCGAATATTTGTTGTCAGGATCGAAGGAGAGGTCTAAAAACCGCTCGTCTATATTAGCTAAATTGGGGATATTGGCTTTATTGAGCTCATGAAGCAAATCCTTTGCTATGAGCTTTTCTATTATATAGTCTGAGGGGAAGCAAAGATCATATATGCAGTCGGGCTGCTCAAGCTTAACGAGCATTTCCTCGTTATTGGCCATGGTGGAATATTTCACCTGTATACCGGTTTCCTCGGTGAACTGTTTAAGCAGCTCCTCATCGATATAATCGCCCCAGTTGAGCACATTGAGAGTTACTGCGCCATTATTCGCTGCACAGCCCGAAACGAGCGTGCAGGCAAGCACAATGACGACGAGAAAAATTGCAACCATCTTCTTTTTCATTTTAATATCCCCTTTTACCTTTTAATTTTTAGTTTTTTATCTTGCAGCGCGGCTTCGCGCTCCTCGCGTATTGAGCGAATGTTCACGATAATGAGCAGACTCACCACCGCCACGAACATCAGCGTTGACAGCGCGTTTATTTTGGGATTTATGCCTCTGCGCGCTATCGAATAAATATATATGGATAGGTTTTGCACGCCATCCGTTGCAAACCAGCTCACAACAAAGTCGTCAAGACTCAATGTGAAGGCCAATATAAAGCCTGAAATTATGCCAGGCAGTATATCGGGTATAACCACCTTGGTAAGCGCCTTAAATGGCGTGCAGCCCAAGTCCATGGCCGCCTCGTAGAGCATATTGGAGCTCTGGCGAAGCTTTGGCATAACGGAGAATATCACATAAGGTATGTTGAATGTGATATGCGCTATGAGCATTCTTATATAACCGTCGGACAGGCCCATGAAGGCGAATAGCATCATAAAGCTTATGCCGGTCACAAGATCCGGGTTGACTACCGGGAGCTGCGAAATATTTTCAACTATCGCGCGCGGCCCCTTTTTCATCGAATGCAGGCCTATAGCCGCGAAGGTGCCGATTATCGTAGCCGCGACGGCGGATATGAGCGCCACGCTCAACGTAACTATGAGCGCGCTCATTATGGTTTGATCGTTAAAGAGCGCCTCGTACCATTTGAGCGAGAAACCCTGCCAGTTGCCCATGGTCTTTGCGTTGTTGAACGAAAAAACTATCAGCACCACTATCGGCGCATAGAGGAATAGGAGCATAAGCCCCAGATACGTCCCCTTAAAAAAAGACCTTAGCTTTTTCACCAGAGCTTCGCACCTCCCTCGTCGCCCGCCTCGCGCTCAGCGCGGCGCATTATGGCCATGGATATTAGCACCAGCACCAGCAGTATGAACGAGAGCGCGCTGCCCGCGCCCCAAGCGTCCTTGCCGAGCGTGATGAATTGATTTTCGATCAAATCTCCGTAGAGCATGAATTTGCCGCCGCCCAAAAGCCGTGATATGGCAAATGTGGTTATTGCGGGTATGAACACCATTGTTATGCCCGATATTACGCCCGGCATTGAAAGCGGCAGCACCACCTTGAAGAATGTGGTCACGCCGTTTGCGCCAAGGTCGCGCGCGGCCTCTATGTGCGAACGGTCGAGCTTGACGAGCACGGTGTAAATGGGCAGTATCATAAACGGCAGAAAGTTATAAACCGTGCCTAGCATAACGGCGCCCTCCGTGTATAGAAGATTCTGCGCGGGAAGGCCGAGCGCCGCGAGCAAGGTGTTTATAAGCCCGGTCGAGTCGAGCAGCACCTGCCACGCGTAAGTGCGAAGCAGGAAATTCATCCACATAGGCACAATAAAAAGCACCGATAAAAGCGCGGCGGTGCTCTTTTTCATATTGGATAGCAGATACGCTATTGGGTAGCCGAGCAAAAGGCAGATTATAGTCGCCTTAAACGCTATCCAAACGGAGCGCAGCAGCACTTCCATATACATTTCGTTGCCAAGCGCATCGGTGATATTGCTAAATGTAAACGCCCCGCCCTCGCCCGGCGCTCCCGAGGTAAACGCATAATACCCTATAAGCAGCATAGGGGCGAGAATGAATATGAGCATCCATACTATGTATGGATAAGCGAATGTCGTGCGCTTTATTTTCATATTAGTCTATGTTTTCCTCCGGCGCGTCGCCTGGGTCGTCGCCTTCGCAGTCGCCCTGATCGGGGATAAATTCCTGCGAGGCCTCGGTGAGACTCTTGTGCATTATGTGAATAGCGTCCGGCACAATCTGTATGCCCACCTGCGAGCCTATTTCAACATAATCGGTAGAATGAACGGTGAGCGTTTGCTCATCGCCGTTTGCGAGCGTGAGCGCCACGCGGAATTCATAGTGCACGCCCATGAAAAGCACGCTCTTTATTATGCCGGTCAGCTTCGCGCCCTCAACAGGGATAATGTCCGCGTCCTCAGGACGGATAACTACGTCCACAGGCTCGTTTATAAGGAAGCCCTTGTCAACGCACTCAAATTCCACTCCGTTAAAGCGCACAAGGTAATCCTTTAGCATAGTGCCGGGATAAATGTTGCTCTCGCCTATGAATTTTGCCACAAAAATATTCTTTGGCTCGTTGTATATGTCGATAGGCGTGCCTATCTGCTGTATTTCGCCCTCGTTCATGACCACTATGGTGTCGCTCATGGTGAGCGCCTCCTCCTGATCGTGCGTGACGTATACAAATGTTATGCCAAGGCGCTGCTGCATGCGCTTTAATTCTATCTGCATGCCCTTGCGCAGCTTTAGATCGAGCGCGCCGAGCGGTTCGTCCAAAAGCAGCACCTGGGGCTTGTTCACAAGCGCTCGCGCTATCGCCACGCGCTGCTGCTGACCGCCCGAAAGCTGCTCTATCCAGCGCTTGCCGTAGCCCTTGAGGTTCACAAGCTCGAGCATTTCATTCACTTGCGTTTCAATTTCGGCCTTGGGCAGCTTTTTTATCTTGAGGCCAAAGGCGATATTATCAAATACGTTGAGGTGCGGAAATAAAGCGTATTTTTGGAATACCGTGTTTACGCGGCGCTTGTATGGCGGTATCTCAAGAAGATTCCGGCCTTCCATGGTCACATTGCCTGAGGTTGGCATGGTAAAGCCCGCGATAATGCGCAGCATAGTCGTCTTGCCGCAGCCTGAAGGCCCCAGCAGCGTAACGAACTCGCCGTCGCGTATATAAAGGTTTATATGCTTGAGCGCATCGTTGTCGCTATAGGACTTGGATACGTCTATAAGATCTATAAGATGGTTTTTAGTCATTTATTATCCCTCGCAAACTTAAAAGCTAGGCGGCGTTGACACCCATATCACGCGCGCGGTGCTGTGCCCCGCGTTTTTGATATAGTGCACAGCCGCGGGCTTGAAATAAAAGCTTGAGCCTTTTTTAAGACGGAAACTGCGCTCGCCAAGCACCAGCGTTATAGCGCCCGAAAGCACATGCGCGAATTCTTCGCCCTCGTGCGGGTCGTCCGCCTCGGTGGCCGCGCCCTCGTTTAGCTCAACGAGAATTGGCTCGAGCGCGTTTTTCTGCGCGTTGGGTATGAGCCAGTGTATAGCGTAGCCCGCTTCCTCGTTTTCCTTTATGAAAACGTCCTCCGCGCCGAACACCACCTTTTCCTCGCCCTTATCGGAGAAGAAATCACACAAATCTGTTCCAAGCGCCTCCAATATATCGGTGAGCGTTGCAATCGACGGTGAGGTGAGGTTGTTTTCAAGCTGCGATATGAAGCCCTTTGACAGCTCCGTGCGCGCGGCAAGCTCCTCCTGCGTGAGGTTCAGCCTTAATCGCCTTCGTTTTATTCTATCGCCTATATCAACCATTTTTTTTACCTCTTTTTTTCCATGCGGCGCGCTTTACAATACGAAACTTAAAGTTTAGCAAACCTAAACCTCAATAATTAAAACACCGATGGCGCATTTTGTCAATACAGTATTACTAAACTTAGGATATATTATTACTTATTCTTTTTTAGTTACTTATAACTAAACATGAGGTTTAGATTTTATAAAGGCGAAAATCGCTGCCAGCTTCGGCGCTTTGCATACGCGTAAGGGCGGCCCTGTGTGGCCGCCCGCTGATGTAAGCGTTATAAACTTGTGCCTGCGATTTAGATTCTATCGAGCGCCGCCCTCAAATCGGCAATAATGTCGTCAGCGTCCTCAAGGCCGACGGACAGGCGGATAAGGCTTTCGCCTATGCCCGCTTCCTTTAGCTCTGCGGGAGAATACGCGCTGTGTGTCATGCTGGCGGGGTGCTCGATGAGCGTCTCCGCGTCGCCAAGGGAAACGGCGAGCGTGCAAAGCTCAAGCGAATTGATGAATTTCTCGCTCGTCGCGCGGTCGGCCGCAAGCTCGAAGGCCATTATGCCGCCGGGCAGGCGCATCTGCTTTTTGGCGAGCTCATAATATCTATTGCTCTTGAGGCCGGGATAGTAAACCTGCGCCACCTTGGGGTGCGCCTCAAGGAATTCCGCAACGGCCATAGCGTTTTTGCAGTGCTTTTCCATGCGAATGTCGAGCGTTTTCATGCCGCGCGATATTAAATAGGAATCAAAGGGCGAAAGCACCGCGCCCGTCATATCCTTCAGGCCGAACATGGCGCATTCGTGGATATATTCAGCGCTGCCCGCTATCATGCCGCTTATAACGTCGCCGTGACCGTTGAGATACTTGGTGCCGGAGTGAACGACGGCGTCCGCGCCGAGGGAAAGCGGGCGCTGAATATAGGGCGTGCAGAAGGTGTTGTCAACTATCACCATAACGCCGGGGAGCGTTTTGTGCGCGAGCGCGGCAATGCTCTCGATGTCGTTGAGCTTCATGGTGGGGTTGCAGGGAGATTCAAAATAGACCACCTTCGTATTGGGACGAAGGTTTTTCTCAATATTTTTCATATCGGAGAAATCGGTGAAAGTCACCTCAACGCCATAGCGGGAAATGCCGTGGTTGAGGAATGCGAAAGTGCAGCCGTAAAGCGTTTCGTCGGCAAGCACATGGTCGCCCGCCTTTAAAAGCGTCCAGAAAGCGGTTGTGATAGCGCCCATGCCGCTTGAAAGCACCAGCGCCGCCTCAGCGCCCTCGAGCGAGGCAAGCTTGTCCGCTACCTGCTGAGAATTGGGGTTGCCAAGACGGGTGTATATATAGCCCTTCTCGTTGCCCGCGAAGCGTGCCGCGCCCTGCGCCGCGCTGTCGAAAACGAATGTGCTGCTCTGGAAAATCGGGGTTGCAAGAGGCGCTATGCCGGGGACCTTTATCGCGCCTGTGTGGATCTGACGGGTTGCGAAGCCCATTTTGCTTGTGTCGTGCATTAAGTTTACCTCCGTAGCTAACTTCATTTTGTTATTTTGCCGCTAATGGGACGGCAGAGGTCAAGTGTTATTCCGCAAAAATTGTAACATAACGGCGCGGCACAAACAAGTATACTATCTGGCGCATCTTTACTTTAGGCCGCAAGCGCGATAATATATTTACAGCAAACTTGTTGGGAGGCTTTCATGGACTTTTTAAAACTGCAAAACGGCAGCGATATTCGCGGCGTCGCGCTTGAAAAAAACGGCGTAACCCCCAATCTCACGGACGATGCGGCCAAAAGCATAGGCGCGGCGTTCGCGCGTTGGCTCGCTGATAAATTAAATAAGGAGGCGGGCGCGCTTCGCGTTGCCATAGGCCGCGATTCGCGCGTGACAGGCGAAAAGCTCGCTTGCTCGCTCGGCGCGGGACTCGCCTGCGCGGGCGCAGAGGCTATTGATATGGCGCTTGCCACAACTCCCGCCATGTTCATGTCCACCGTTATGGAGGGCTTTGAGTTCGACGGCGCGGTTATGGTAACGGCGAGCCATCTTCCAATGGAGCGCAACGGTTTTAAATTCTTCACGGCCTCAGGCGGCCTCGATAAAAAGGATATAACAAAAATCCTCACGCTCGCCTCTGAGCTCAAAGCGCCTGGCGGCATTTCAGAGCTTAAAAGGGGCGATATAATGAGCGCCTATTCAAAGCGCCTCGTATCGCTTATCCGCGCGGACGCAGGCATGGGCGACACGCCGCTAAATGGGCTTCGCGTTATAGTTGACGCGGGCAACGGCGCGGGCGGCTTTTTCGCGAGCGAAGTGCTCTCTCCGCTCGGCGCGGACACCACGGGCAGCCTCTATCTTGAACCGGACGGCGCTTTTCCCAATCACGCGCCCAATCCGGAGGATGAGACGGCCATGCAAAGCATAACCGCCGCCGTAAAGCGCGCCAAGGCCGACCTCGGCATAATATTCGATACCGATGTAGATAGAGCGGGCGCGGTTTTAAGCGATGGCAAGGAGCTAAACCGCAATCGCCTTATCGCCATGATAGCCGCCATAGAGCTGCGCGACCACCCGCATACCGCCATCGTGACGGATTCCATAACCTCAACGGGGCTTAATGAGTTCATCACCGCCAAGGGCGGCGTGCATCACCGCTTCAAGCGCGGCTATAGAAATGTTATAAACGAATCCGTTCGTTTAAATAAGGACGGCATAGATTCGCAAATCGCCATGGAGACCTCCGGTCACGGCGCGCTCAAGGAAAACTTTTTCCTCGACGACGGCGCGTACCTCATGGTGAAGCTTCTAGTCGAGCTTGCCAGCAGCGCCTCGCGCGGCGAAGCGCTTGGCGATATGATAAGGGAGCTTCGTGAGCCGTTTGAGAGCCGCGAGTTTCGCATGACGCTAAAGTGCGAGGATTTTGCCGCATACGGTAAAGCGGTGCTCGAAAGCGTCGCCTCAGCCGTTGAAACGGCAAACGACATGCAGCGCGCCGACCCCGATTTTGAGGGCGTCCGCGCTTCGCTAGACAAAGACGGGGGGGACGGCTGGTTCCTGCTTCGCATGTCACTCCACGACCCGCTAATGCCGCTAAATATCGAAAGCGACTCGCCAGGCGGCGCAAAAAAGATAGCCAAGCGCCTTGTAAGGCTGCTCGCAAGCTTTGATATGCTCGATACTGATGAATTAGTCAAATTCGCCAAGGAGTGAGAAAGTTCTCCAGCTAGACCGCGCGTGCGCTTGCGGAATAAATAAAGGCCGCCTTTTGCGAGGCGGCCTTTAAAATTTAAATTTTCCCCACCAATTCCTGATATTCCATAAACAGCCTTGCCACATGATACCCGTCGTTGACGGCGTGGTTGGCGTACACGGTGAGGGGTATTATCGCTTTGCCGTCCTTTTTGTCAAGCTGGCCGAAGGTGAGTATGGGCGGGAAATATGTTGCGCAGTGCTGCAAGCAGAAGGAAACGCCTGTCGTCTTTACCCACGGCACGGCGGATATGTTTATCATATTCGGCACGAGCTTCTCCTGCGGGTGGTATTTATCCACGCTTTTATATTTCTCGCGCACGGCGGCAATCTCCTTCACCTGCTCAAGCGTATCGGGCTTGTATTCGACTACGAGCGCCTTAACGTTGTCTGAGGTCATTTTATCGAATATGAGCGGGTGCATAACGTCGTAGCAGACGATGCGATCGTCCGGGCTCCAGCCGTAGCGAAACTCGCGGTGCGCGTTTAGCACCTGCATAACGGTGGCCACGAGCAATGGGTATAGCTTTTCGCCGGTTTCGTGGGAAAATTCATATAGTCTCGTTATATCTATATCGGAGGTCAATGTGAAGCCGCAGCCGTTATTCACAAAAAACTCGTATTCGTCTTTGCGCTCCCAAGCGTCTATGTCTACCTTTTGAAAATTTGTGTTCATAATGCTTAACTCCATAAATATTAGGTTGAACTAATCACGGGGCGTCGGGGCGCCGGCCTCCTACGGTTTGCACGAATGCGGCCCACGCAGGGGCGGATACTATCCGCCCGCACCCATCGCACCCGCCCTACGGAGCCCGCCCCGATTTTTAAAGCATGTTTTCGGGCTCCTGGGGTTTATCCGCATCGTCCTCCTGATAAAAGCCCGTCATGCGCGGCTTATACTCTGTGAGTTTTGAAAGCTTTGGCTCAAATGCGCGTATGAGAAAAAATGAGCCGAACGCGAGCAGCAAACCGCCCACGGCCGCGTATATATCGCCCATGGTGGAGCCTATCCCCGCGCCAGCGATAAGCCCTATGAGCGGCACGCCGTACATTATAAGGCTCGCCTTGAACACGCTTTTGCCGTGCAGCTCAATAACCACTTGGTCGCCCGCCGCGGCTTTGAGGGTGTTGTCTATCTCAATATCCGCCTCGTCGCTGCCAAGATGAAAGCACGCGTTGCAGTGGCCGCAGGCGTCGGTGCGCTTGAAGCGCACCATCGCCCTTTTATCCTCGACCTTTATCACAGTGCCGATGTTCTTCATTTATCCTTTCCAAAGCCTTCGCACCAAGGCAAAGACTGCCTTTCTCAGGTTTTGCCGCGCGCACCGGCCGCGGAAAATTATTCTTCGGAGTCTATTTTTATGTGCAGCTCCTCAAGCTGTATATCGTCCACCACGTC
>CAZZNN010000040.1:1837-12836 GCA_964655605.1 uncultured Oscillospiraceae bacterium | reverse complement strand
AGCGCCAGCATTCTTGCGCCGTCAACAAGGTTTCCGCCGTAATGCGCGTCGTGCGCGCTCATACGAAGTCTGATAGTGGATTTCATTGCCATTTTAATACCCTCCATTGATTTAATTTAAAACGCGCTATAAGGCATACTTTTATTAAGCAAACCAAATAGCGCATCATCCGACAAAACAAGCTATCACAAGCGCAAAAATTAACGCTTTATGATAGCTCTCCATCTCTAATAAAAGATGACAGTCGTGCCGCGCTGAGCGCCACGCCCAAGTGGAAATGCGCAGGGAAACATCTCCGCTTTCGGCGAAAAACATATTTGCGTCACGGCGACGGCCCCTGTGCCCATTGTGCCGCGAGCTACCTTGTTTTTCGCTCCTCTATTCAACAATATTCTCTTTTATTACATTTTATATTATACGAAACGCCTCTGTCAATAAGCGTTCTCCATATCGTCGATAAATTTTTTATCCGTTAACAATAGCTTGCAGATATTCAGCGCGTCCTTGGGCGGAGGCGCGTCCTTCGCGGCCACGCTAAGGCCGTAATCCATATACGAGCCTATCACGCTAAGCGCGTTCTCCCCTGCGCTTATGCGCTTTGCCGCCGCGGCTATATCCACGTTTTTAAGCCCGGCTATTTGATAATGCGCGCGCGCAAAATCGGCCGCGCCATCATAATGGGTGGCGAGCACGCTTATGCCGCGTCTTTGCCCAAGGCGCTTAACAAGCGTTTTCACGAGCCGCGCGCCCTCCTCGGGGTTTGTGCCTCGGGCGAATTCATCCATTATGATAAGCGGATAGTCGGCCTTTGAGGAAAGTATTCCATCGAGGCGCATAACGTCGGCGCCGAAGCTTGAAAGTCCGCGCGAAGCGTCAGCTGCGTCATCCGCGGCGATGTATACGGCGTCAAACAGCGGCAGCGCGGCGCACTTCGCCGTTGGCAGCATGCCGCACTGGCACATTAGCGCCATAAGCGCGACGGTTTTCATCGCCACGCTCTTGCCGCCCATATTGGCGCCCGTGATCACCGTAACGCCCGCATCCAATTCGATAGACACAGGCGTAAATGCGCGCGATGAGGAGCGTGCCGCCAGCTCATCGGCTACCATGGGGTTTAGCATATCCTGAATTTCAACTTCGCTTTTAGTGAGCGTGGGCTCAACGCCGCCATAGCGCTTTGCGAGCTTTGCGCGGGCGAGCGCGAAATCGAGCTCGCCAAGCTTGTCAGCGGCGGCGAGCAGCGCGTTTTTATGCTCGGAAAGCTTTTGGCACATATCGTCGCGCACGGCGATATTGGCTTTTTCCTCATCTGCTACCGCCTTTGCGCGCAGCGCGGCAAAGCGTGATTTTTCATCGCCTGAAACGGCGGCGAGCAATCCCGCGTCCGCCTCGCGCTTGCTTTTACGGGCGCTTTTTAGCGCTTGGCTGCGGCTGTCGTCTATATAAAATGTCTGCATACGGTCGCGATTCGGGTCTATGATATTTAGCGCGTCCGTAAGCGGCGCCACATTTAGCGCGTTTAGCGGCGGCGCTGAAAAAAGCTCCGCCGCAGCCTTTGAAATAAGCTCAAGCTGCAAAAGGAAGCGTTTCAGCTCAAAAAATTCTATCTCGCTCAATGTGATAGCGCCTATGCGGCGCATGGAATTTCTAACGTCCCTAAGCGGCATAAGGAGCCTGTCAAGGCGGGCGCAGGAATCGGGCGAGACCTGGATAAGCCCGCGCAGAGCCGATATGAGCGCGTGCTCCATTTTAAGCGCTTCGGCTTCGGACGGCGAATAAAAGCGCATATCGTTTACGCGCTCCCTGCCATAAGGCGATTGCGCGTCGAGCGCATTTTTGATATATATGAAGCCTATGCTCTCCATATCCTTATAATCCGGCAGTATCATATATCCTCCATTACGTCTAAAACGGGCAGCGAGACAGCCTCGCGCATGCGTTTTTTAAGCTCCGCGCCGTCCATATCCGCGCCGTAAGCGGAAAACGGGTTCACCGCCACCGCGATAAGGTTTATGGGGCTGCGCACTTCTATATTTATATTGCGCCGCTTGAGCGCACTATAGGTATCGGACGAAAAGAGAAGCTTCGTAGCGTCGGCAACGACGATAGTGAGCCCTGAAAGCTTGCGGCTCGACACCGTGAGCGGCTTTAGGCGCGCGTCGGTAAGCGCGCCCGGCGAAGCTATTGCCGCTATATTCTCAAGCTCGCTTGAGAGCGCCTTTTCATCGAGCTCAAGCGTCTCGCCCGCGCGCGTTTTCACGCGGACTGCCGATTGAGGCAGAGGCGAAGCGTCAAATGCCGATTGCTTTTTAAGCGCAAAAAGCTCTGCTATGTGGCTGGTTTCGTCAACGAGCTTATCCATATTGGAGCCGAACGAGGCGCCCGCGCAGAGTATTGAAGCCTCCGTAAGCAGCGGGCACGAAAGCGATTTGCGGCTTATCGCGCCATCTATGGCTATGCGGGTGGCGCCAAAGGAATAAAACGCGCCCATGACGTCAAAAAGCTGCTTTGTTATGGAGGGGCCTGCTATATCCACATAGCCCGCGCTCCTCGCGCGCACGAGCACCACCTCGCCTACGGGCGTTGTAATGCCTGTTGAGGCGATAATTTCCCGTGAAATATCGCACCGCGCCAGCATTTGCGAGGCCGTGGCAACAAGCGTGCCCTCGCGCACAAAAACCGCGGGCTTTTTTGTGCCTGTCACAACGTCCACGCTCTCGCCGTCGCGGCCGACCGATGTGAGAGCAAGCGTTTCACAAGGCGCAAGCTCGCTTATAAAACGGTTCAAAACGGTGGTTTTGCCCGCGTTTTTGCATATCCCTATTACGGAGAGCGATTTTACATCGCCCATCAGCTCAAGTATCAAAGCGCACCTCTATGGCATGTAAAGCACAGCGGAAAAACGGCTGAGTCAATATAGTTTTGCGCCGCCGGTCATATTTTTACATATTGGCCTTGCACCAGTCTATAACCGGCTGCAAATTATCCATGCTCACCCTGTTTCCGCCGTTTTGCAGCAGATCGAGCATTTCATCTTCATCGGGCGTTCTATCGGCCTTTTCCGCAAGCTTTTTGCCGGCGGTTTTCGCCATCATGTTCATCATGAAGTAATACATGCCCTTTAGCTTTTTAATGTCGAAGCCGCCCTGCAATGTGAAGGCTTTTTTGTCCTCAAGCTGATTGGTCTTTATCACATCGTCAAGCTGCACGCCGCTCTTTGCCATACCAATTCCGCACACGGCCTTTACATCATAAAGCTTCCTCGCCTTTTTATAGCCGTTTACGCCGCCGGCGCATATCCAGCCCATATAGATAACCGAAGCGCCTTCTTTGACGCTGCTCGCCTGCTTAATTGAGTACGCGGGCAAAGCTATGGCCTCTGAGAGCATTTTGGCATACTGCTCGGTGTAGCCGGTATTTGATGAATAAATTATAGCGTCCATATCCAATTCCTTCTCTTTTTTATTGATTATAGCATACATGCCAAGCCAAAGCAAAAGTGCGGCTGCCGCCGCACTTTTTTGCTTTTTTATTCGCTTTTCTTTTTGTGATAGTGCTCGCGAATGCTTGCCAGCGATTTTTCGCTAAGCTCGTGCTCAAGCTTGCAAGCGTCCGCATCAGCGGTAGCTTCGTCTACGCCAAGGCTCATGAGCACCGCTTGTATAAGCTCATGCCTCTCATTTATGCACTGTGCTATTTCAAGACCGCTTTTTGTTAAAATTATCCGCCCGTCGGCCTCCATTTTAATATGCCCTGTTTCCTTGAGGCGTTTGGTTGAATAGCTCACACTCGGCTTTGTTACATTAAGCGCCGCCGCTATATCAACGCTGCGTACTATTTCTTTTTTTCACGCAGCCTAAGCACTGTTTCAAGATAGTCCTCGGACGCTCTAGGTAATATCATTCAATACCTCCAAGGTTATTTTGTATATGATAACATAATAATGCATGTAATAACAATACATAATTCTAAATTGATAATGTACTTGCCGCAAACGTTACGTTCAATCGTTACAAAACCGTGTTTTTTGTGTGAATAATTTCTTTTAGCAAAAAACGCGTCCGTATATGCCGTTTTATGGCCAGACGCGGTGCTTCTTTCTAATCGAGATTCAGCTTTTTGCGATAAATATCCATCAGACGCGCTATAACGAAGCCCACCGCAAAGCATGCAACGCATATAAGCGCATCGAGCGCCGATGCGAACGAGGTGGGGATTATCAGCAGCGTAGCCGCCGTAACAACGCCGAGCATGGTGCGCGACATAATGCAAAAATGCTTTTCATACAGCGAATTTACAAGGCGCGAGGTACACGCCACCGTGACGGCAAGCCCCAGCAGAAGCGGCAGCAGAACGGCAAAATCCATATTGGCTATTCCGGCGGTCATAGGCTGATACAAGCCGAGGAAAATCAGGAGCGACGACGAGCTTAGCCCTGGAATAACAAGGCTCAGCCCCCATGTTGCGCCACAGAAGAAATACCAGAAAATATTTGGGGTTATCGTGCTTGACGCGCCAGTGCTCAAATAGGAAAGCAGCGTATATACCGCCACGAGGCTCACTGTAAAGCCGATATAGCCCTTGCCCTTATCCTCACCGCCGCCAGTCCCCGCCGAGCTTTTAAAAAGCTGGGGAAGCGTGCCGCAGATAAGCCCCGCGAAGAGAGCTATGGCTATAGTTGACGAAGCGTTAAAGAGCAGCTCTACCACCCGCGCGAGCAGCACGAAGCCGATAAGCCAGCCGATAATGAAAGGAACAAAAAGCTTATAATAGGTTTTAAACGAGCGTATCGGGTGCGACAAAAGCGCCATAAGCGGCCTGTATATGCCCAAAACCACGAGCAGCACGCCTCCGCTCACGCCCGGCAATATAGCGCCTATGCCAACTATCGCGCCTTTAACGGCGGAAAATATAAAATCCAGAACACGGCCTGGCGCATTCTTTTTGGATTTGCTTTGATTATCCATAGCTTTCCTTTCGTAACGAACGCGGCCGCGCTCGAATCAACTCGTTTTACGCGTCGGGGTTTTTTAAAAAGCTTGCGAGCGTTCTAAAAAGCAGGCTCGGCTCAATGGGCTTTGCAAGATGCGCGTCCATGCCGGCAGCCTTTGATTTTCTAACGTCCTCATCAAAGGCGTTCGCGCTCATGGCGATTATCGGGACGGTCTTCGCGTCATTATGCTTTGTTTGCCTCAGCGAGCGCGTGGCGGTCAGCCCGTCCATGATGGGCATGCGAATATCCATCAATATGGCGCTATAGTATCCCGGCTCGCTTTTTACAAATGCTTCTATCGCCTCTACGCCGTTTGTGGCAACTTCCACCTCGGCGTTTTTCGACTGAAGAAGCTGTTTAGCCACCTCGATATTTAAAGCGTGATCCTCAACGAGCAATATGCGTTTGCCCGTGAAATCGTAGCCTTCCTCGTCCGACTGGGGCTTCGTTTCGCCATCGCTCATGAGCGCTGCATGGCCTAAAGCATCGGCCACGCGGCCGCTTCTAGCCGCCTCGCTTGAAGCGTCTATCTCAAGAGGCGCTTGGACCGTGAATTCGGTGCCGACGCTCTGTATGCTGTTTACTGATATAGTCCCACCCATCAGCTCCACAAGATTCTTGCTTATCGCAAGCCCGAGGCCTGTGCCGCTGAAGCTGCTGGTGGCGCCCACATGCTCCTGTTCAAACGGAGAAAACAGCTTTGGCATAAATTCGTCGCTTATGCCTATGCCCGTATCGTTTATCACAAAGCGCACGTTCGCCTTGCCGTTTTCAACGTCCGCCTGATGCGCCATGAACTGCACTCTTCCGCCCGGCGGGGTGAATTTTACGGCGTTGCTGACAATATTCACAAGCACCTGCTGCAATTTCATATAGTCGCCAATATAGCTTTTTTGAGTGAAACCGGCGGCTGTGGAATCATAGTCGACGCCTTTGGCCTTAGCTTGCCCGCTGCATATAGTGTTCACGCTGCTAATTAAATCGTCAATGCAGAATTTTTCATTTTCGAGCGACAGTCTGCCGCTTTCTATGCGCGACATATCAAGAATATCGTTTATAAGAGAAAGGAGGAAGTGCGCCGAAACGCCTATCTTTGAAATGTAATCAGCGACCCTTTCCCTATTGTCGATGCTCTGCACGGCAAGCGCCGTCATGCCGATTATGGCGTTCATGGGCGTGCGTATTTCATGGCTCATGCGCGAGAGAAACTCGCTCTTTGCAATGCTCGCCTGCTCCGCCTGCACCAATGCGCTGCGAAGTATATCCTCCTGCCGCTTTTGCTCATTAAAAATATCGGTAACATCGCTTCTTGTGACGATCATTTTCTTTTTTGTGCCGTCGAGATAGGAAAACTGCCATTTTTTGCGCTGCCCTGCCTTGTTTGCGGGCGTTGTGGTGAGCACGCAGGTATATACGTCCTTTTCTTCAAGCTCCTTTATAAGCGTATCAATGCAGAGCGCTTTTTTTGTTTCGGCTAATTCTTTTTTTGTGAATACCTTGTTTGCAACATAGCCAAGCCTTTGCATATAGTCCCACTCGGTTTTATCGTCCGGCGCTATTGATCTATTGGTGCTGTACGCCGTTAGAAGATGGCTCTCAACATCAAGTATGCCGACGAATTCATGGCTGAGCTTTACGACCTTATCTATTATAAGGCGCGGCGTCTTTTTGCTTTCGATATCATAGGAATATATAAAGCACATCACATCGCCCGTATCGGGCTGCTTGAACAATTTAACTATCGTTTCCGCCCAGCGAACGCGGCCGTCGCGCCAACGTCTTTGATACTCCGCGCTAAGCCTTGTTTCGCCCTGGGCAAAGGCGTTTAGCAGCCGTTCGCGCTCTACCGTGCGCGCAAGCTCAAGCTGCTGCTCGCGCACGACCGCCATTTTCAAAAGCGACGCCGCTGAATTTGAATATTCATCGCCCTGATACGAAACGGTGGTGGAGCTAAAGGCGATATAGCTTTCAACGGTATTACGGGTAAGGTTTGCGAGCATTTTGGTGAGCAGATCGTCGCTCCTGGTGGCTTCCTGATAGCGAAGCTCCTGCTCAAAAAGCTTTTTCGCGTTCATCAGCTCGGACACGTCCTCACCGATGCCCACGGCTATCTCGGGCGCTCCCGGCTCCTGCCCTATTCTCGTATAGGTAATGCGCATCCACTCGCATGGCGTTTTTGATTTATCGAAACGGATAACTGCGCTCGCCGTATCGGCGCCCGCTTTTAGCTTTGTATGCAGCAAAATAAATTCGTCAACGCTTTCGCCAAGCACATAGCCTTCTTTAACCAGAGCCATATAATCGGCCGGTACATAGCGCTTCACCGCAAGGGCTTCACTGTAAGCAAACAGGCTTGCGCACTTATTGTTCGTTATATCGAACGACCAAATAAGCAGCGACGACCTGCTCAGCGCAAGCTCGATTTGACTTTGGATACTCATTTTTTGCATATCACCGACCATTCTAATTACTCGCGGGAACGAATGAAAACTTATCGAATCTTTCGCTAAGCTCCCTTTGAAGGCTTATATCCGTCATGCTGCCAAAGAGTATGTGGCCTTGACCAACGGAATTTATATATTTAAGCCTTAGGCTCACCCATACTATGCGCCCGTCCTCAAGCTCTCTTGGATAATCGTATTCGTCCTCGCCGTGATTTTTCACAACGCCCGCAAACAACGCCTTTACGCCCGTAAGATAATCTCCGGGGACGCTTGAAAGCGGCGACGCGACATTTTGCATGTCGCCATAGCCAAAGAGCCTGAAATACGCGTTATTCATGCGCAATATTTCTATGCTGCCGCCGGGGGAATATTCATATATGGCAAGCGGCTGGTCGCCATCGGAAAACAGCTCCTCAAGCTTGGTGTTCTTTGCCCAGAGCGAGCCTATTTCAAAATCGGTCTCAAGCTTTTTTTCGGAAACAACACTGTCCTCAAAAAGCTTTTCACAGTCTCCAACCGGCAGCGGCTTCGCAAAGTAGAAGCCCTGCACATACTCGCAGCCTATGCTGCGCAAAAACTCCACCTGCTCCAATGTTTCAACGCCCTCGGCAACGGTGGGTATCTTCAGCCATTTCGACATGCGCACTATGGACGCTATTATGCTTTCGCCGCGCCCCGCTATGCGGCTTTTTGACAAGAAGCGCATATCGATTTTGAGCACGTCCACGGCTATATCCTTTAATATATTTAAGGAGGAATAGCCTGTGCCAAAGTCGTCCATCATTATGACGAAGCCCTTTTGCTGAAGCTTTTCCATGGTTTCCTGCATAACCGTTGGATTATCCGTGTATGCGCTCTCGGTAAGCTCAAGATTTATCAGGTTCGATGGGATATTATATTTTTCAACCAAATCGCAGATGTTTTCCACAAGCTTTGGATTATATAGATTCACCCGCGATACGTTTACGGATATGGGCAAAAGCGGCCTGCCCTCGTCTATCCACTTGCGAAGCAGCCTGCAGGTTTGCTCCCACACGCAATAATCAAGCTTTGTAATGAAGCCGTTTTTTTCAAATACAGGTATAAACTCGCCCGGCGACACTACGCCCCGCTGCGGCTGTATCCACCTGACAAGCGCTTCCGCGCCAACGGGCGCATTCGTTTGCAGACTATACTTTGGCTGCAAAAATATGGTGAACTGCTCGCCTGCGAGGGCTGAGTTCATTTCGTTGGTTATGCGCTGCTCGGTTTCAACGGCGCGGCGTATTTCATCGGAATAATACGCGTGGCTTATGAGCGAATTGCCCTTGACGCGCTTTGCCGCAAGCGTGGCTCTATCAAGGATTATATCCGCCGGCATTGAGTGATCCTCTATGACATAGATGCCAAAAGACGCGGAAATATCATAGCCGGTGTTGAAGGCTTTAATCGTTGATATGCCTTCCTTTATGAGCAAATCCAAAAGCGCCTCGCCCGGGCGCGACAGAAGCATTGCAAAAACATCGGCCTCTATGCGCGCATAAGCATAGGGCGGGAAGCGGTGCGCCATCTTTCTTACATGCTTTGCGATATAGCGAAGCAGCCTGTCGCCCTCCAAATTGCCATAGAAGGAATTTATGAGGCTGAACCTGTCTACATCGAGGCGAACCATTACGAACTCCGTATCGGGATAATTTTTTAATATCTGCGATGCTTCCTCATAGAATTTATGCTTATTATATATATCGGTAAGCGTGTCATACTCGGCGATATATTTAAGCTGATTGAATGCCGTAAGCTGGCTCCTGACTATGGCGTTATTGAGCCTGAACCTGATTATATCCGCATCGTATGGCTTGGAGATAAAATCCCACGCGCCAAGCTTCAGCGCTTCTTTTTCGTTTTCCCTGTCGCTGTTGCTGGTGGAAACGAGCACAGGAATATTTTTATATTCCTCAACCTTGTTTATCTCGCGCAGAAATTCATAGCCGTCCATTATGGGCATAACAAGGTCGAGCATTATCCCCGCTATATGCGATGAATGTGCCCTTAACAGTTCAAGCGCTTCCTTGCCGTTCGCCGCGGTGAGCACCGCGTATTCCTCCTGCAATATCTTGGTTAGAACCTGTCTGTTGACATTATTGTCATCCACGATAAGCACGGTGTTTAAAAGATGCATTTTATCGCCTCCGGCCAAATAATCGTATAATTATACTATCATTTTCGATAACATATTTCAACGAAAACAGGGATTATTTGCCGTAAAAAAATAAAAAGCCGCCTGAACGAGCAAGCGGCTTTTTAGCTATTGAAAATTTAATTCACCCTGTCATATTTTCTTAGCAGCGCGTCGAGCGCCTCACGAAGCAGTACAGCCTCGCCAACGCCCTCGCGCTCGGCTATGCGGGTGAGCTTTTGAAGCTGATTCGCCGTATAGTGCGAGGTTTTCGTGACCATCTTTTCTTCTTTTGCGAGGCATACGCGGTTGCGCCCGCCCACCTTCGCGCGATATATCGCGCCGTCCGCCTTGCGGATAAGCTCATTTGGGAAGCGCGCGGCGTCGTCCGGCGCGGAGGCTATGCCAATGCTCAATGTGACCGCCGCCCCGTCCGGCAGTTTAACGCAATATCCGCGTCTTAGCGCCTCCATCACGAGAAAAACCTCCTCGCGCTCCTCGCCGCCTTTGAATATGAGGCCGAACTCATCGCCGCCCATGCGGAAAAGCTCCGCCTTCTCAGGCTTGTTCGCCATAAGATAGCGGCCCGTTTCGATTAGCACCCTGTCTCCCTCGTCATTTGAAAAATTTTTATTCACAGCGTCGAATGAATCAAGGTCTATGAGCGCGATAACAAGCTCCTCGTCGCGTCCGAGCGCCTCGGACAGCGCGTGCTCAAAATCAGCGCCAAGTGGGAACTTAAGCGTTTCGTTTACAGTGTTCTTTTTGATATTAGTTGTCATTTCTATTACCTCCGAAAGTTGATATACGCATAATACCTGACATCACATCATTTGTCAAGTATTATTTCTAAAATATTATCTCAATATAATAGCAGTCGGAGAGGTCTTCCGGCTGCTATTATGTTAGCTATGCTTTTATGCGGCTTGCTTATGCCGGTTTAGCAGCAGCAGGAGCATTGCGGCGGCGACGAGCGAGAGCGCCGCGCCGAGCAGGAATGGCGCATAAGCGCCTATGCCATTCCAAAGGAATCCCGCGATGACGCTTGCGGGCAAGAGCGCTACGCCTTGAATTGTGGCTTGCAAGCCGAGCATGGTGCCCTTCAGCCCGTCTGGCGCTATCTCGGCTATGAGCGCGCGCTCGGCTCCGGCGGTCATGGCGGAATAGAAGCCATAGAGAATGAAGGCGAATATCATCACGGCGCCGCTCTTTGCAAAAGCAAAGCACGCGTATACGGCGCTGAACACAAGATAGCCGCCTATAAGCAGGGATTTTCTGCCTATTTTATCCGAAAGCCTGCCAAACGGCACCGACAGAAGCGCGCTCGTGAGATTAAAGGCGAGATAGAGCAATACCACATTGGTATCCGTGAAACCCACGTCCTTTGCGCGAAGGAGCAGAAATGTA
>CAZZNN010000040.1:0-1827 GCA_964655605.1 uncultured Oscillospiraceae bacterium | reverse complement strand
TTGAGGAATTGCCTAGCGTGAAAATGAATGTGACCAGAAGATAAAGCCTTAGATCGGGGCTCACCTGCCTGAGCTTGAGCCAAAAATGCTCGCGCTCCTTCTTCGGGCGCGGCTCGCGCCTTTCCTTTACGAACAAAAGCGCGGCAAGGCCGAACGCGGCGGGGATAATTGAGAGCAAAAAGAATTTTTTATAATCGTAGCCGCCGGAGGACATATTTGACACGAGCAGATACGCAACCAATATGCCCGCGGCGCTGCCCGCCATATCGAGCGCCTTATGTATGCCGTAGGATTTACCCATGCTGTCCTTTGAGGCGCTTTCGGACACTAGCACGTCGCGCGGCGCGGTGCGTATGCCCTTGCCTATGCGGTCCACAACGCGCGCAAAGAGTATGCCGCCCCAAGAGGTGGCAATAAGAAGCGCGAGCTTATAAACGAGCCCCGTCGCATAGCCGATGAAGGCGGCGGGCTTTTTGCGGCGGTATTTATCCGTTACATAGCCGCTGAACACCTTTAATATGCTGGCGGCGCTTTCAGCAATGCCCTCTATAACGCCCACAAGGACGGGCGTAGCGCCGAATACCCCGGTGAGATAAAGCGGAATGAGCGGATAAACCATCTCGGTGCTTAAATCCGAGAAGAAGCTCACAAGACCCAGAAGAATAATATTAAGCATTTTCCGCCTCGCAAATATAATGATATAAAGCATTATAGCACCATATAAAGAAATATGGTAATCTAATGAAAACGCGCGGCTCAAAGGGGGTTTTTGCAATAAAAAATGAGTTTTTGAATTTTGCTTTCACCTCCAAAATTGTGGATATATCGCCGCTTAGGGGGCTGCCGCTATTGAGCGCGGCAGGGCTAAACGGGTGCAAAACGATACATCAACTCAAGCTATGTCATTCGCCGCTCGACTCGCTCTCGTGGCCCGACAAGGTGACTGGGCTTGAAACGCTTGAGATAAACGGCTATGCTTAGCAAGCAGGAGCTTGGCAAAACCGGCGCGCTTGCGCAAGGAGAGCTTGCCAAGGCGCGCGGCGCAATAGCTGTTTGGCGCAAGAGGATTAAATGAATTGCTTATTATGCGCGGCGCAAGTTGAAAACGCGCGAGGAAGATGATATAATGCTTTTAGCATACAAGGAGGGCGCAAATGGATTTCTATGACGTTATAAAGGCGCGAAGGAGCGTCCGCAAATATAAGGACACTCCCATTGAGCGCGCTGTTATCAACAGAATATTGGAAACCGCGCTGCTCGCTCCATCGTGGTGCAATCATCAAAGCCCAAGATATGTGCTCGTGAGCAATTACGAAACCAAAAAGGAGCTGGGGCTTTTGCTTGACAATCCCAATCCTGAATGCTTTGAAAAGGCGCCCTACGCGCTTGTGCTCATGGCAGACCCATCGGACAGCGGGAGCATGGCGGGCAAGGAATATTATCTTGTGGACTGCGGCATAAGCATGGAGCACATTGTTTTAGCGGCGGCAGCCGAGGGGCTTGGCACCTGCTGGGTGGGCTATCTTAGGGAATCGCCCATAAGAAAGCTATTGAACATCAGCGAGGATATGCGCATAGTAGCTATTACGCCTATCGGGTATCCGGACGACGAGCCAAAGCCGCGCGAAAGCATGAAGCTATCCGAAATAGTTAGGGAAAACGGTTACGGGGTCCGATAGGGTCCCGTGCCTGATATTATAAAAAAGGAGAAATGTACATGAAGGATTACATCGAACAGCTCGGTATAATCGCCCCCAAGGCGGTGTATCGCAATCTCGCTCCCGCCATTTTGGTGGAAAAGGCGCTTTGCCGCGGCGAAGGCAAGCT
>CAZZNN010000039.1:0-13367 GCA_964655605.1 uncultured Oscillospiraceae bacterium | reverse complement strand
CCTGCTGTTGATTTTCTGTCTAAAGCTTGGTTGGTTTGAAGTGTTCAACGCCAACAGCACAAATTACTTCCTGCCGGTCGTCGCACTGTGCTTGTATCCCATGTCTTATATCACAAGACTTACAAAATCCAGCATGCTTGACGCTTTTGGTCAGGATTATATTCGCACGGCGCGCGCCAAGGGCGTGAGCGAGCCGAAGGTCATATTCAAGCATGCGCTTAGAAACGCGCTGATACCGGTTGTAACATACGTTGGCCCCATGACGGCTTACACGATAACGGGCAGCCTTGTTATAGAAACGGTTTTCACTATAGGCGGGCTTGGCTCGAAATTCGTCTCCGGCATAAACAACCGCGATTACCCCATGATAATGGCGACGACAATATTCCTGAGCGTAATCATGGTTGCCATGATGCTTATTACAGACCTTGTATATAAGCTCATTGATCCCAAGATTAGCTTTGATTGATTAGGAGGCCTATAAGATATGGAAAATTTCGATAAGCTTCCCAGGAAGCAGCTTCTCAGCCTCCAGCTCGACCTTGAAAAATTCAAGCCGGCGAGCGCCGAGGAAAAGGCGCAGACAGACAGAATGCGCGAAAGCACGACGTTCTTTAAAGATGGCATGCGCAAACTGTTTAAGAATCCGCTCGCTGTGATAAGCCTTATAGTGTTGGCTATCATAGTGCTCACAATAATCGTTGCCCCTCTCATTGTACCTTACGGCTATGAGCAGATGGTCACGGTAAACGGCAAGCGTGATAAAACCGCCAAAAACATGATGCCGTTCACCTATTCCAAGCTTGAGCAGCAGGCTATAGATGCGGGCGAGGAAATATTCCCTCATATATTCGGCACAGACGAATTATGCCGCGATTACTTCATCAGGGTCATATACGGCACGCGCGTATCGCTGCTCGTAGGCCTTTTCGCGAGCATAATAGTTTTGATAATAGGCCTTATCGTAGGCAGTATCGCGGGCTACTGCGGCGGCGTGGTGGATCTTGTGATAATGCGAGTGGTCGATATTATCTATTCGCTGCCGGACGTGCTTATAATCATTCTTCTTTCGGTGGTGTTCGACCAAACCCTCAAGCCGCTCATCGAGGGCACTATACTTCAGACCCTTGGCGTAAATATGATAAGCTTGTTCATCGTATTCGGCCTTCTGTATTGGGTTGGCATGGCGCGCCTTGTTCGCGGCCAGATACTATCAATTAAGCAGAACGAATTTGTGCTTGCGGCGCAGACAATAGGCGCAAAGCCCGGCCGTATAATAAAGAAGCATATTATTCCCAACTGCATAAGCGTTATATTCATTTCCACCGCGCTGCAAATTCCCTCGGCGATATTCACAGAGAGCTTTTTGAGCTTCATCGGCTTAGGCGTTCAGGCGCCCATGCCCAGCCTTGGCTCGCTTGCCAATCAGGCGCGCCAGGCGTTGCAGAGTTATCCGCTGAAGCTGGTATTTCCCGCGGTCATGATATGCCTCATAGTGCTTTCGTTCAACCTGTTGGGAGATGGCTTGAGAGACGCCTTCGACCCGAAATTAAGGAGGTAGAGCAAAATGGGTGAAATGGTACTTCAGGTTAAAAACCTTCAAACCTCTTTCTTCACCGAAGCCGGCGAAGTTAAGGCGGTAAACGGCGTTTCATTCGATCTTGAAAAAGGCAAGACGCTCGGCATAGTGGGCGAGTCCGGCTCAGGCAAGAGCGTGAGCGCATATTCCATAATGAGAATACTTGCCGATACAGGCCGCATAATGAACGGCGAAGTGCTCTACAAGGGGCAAGACGTTACTAAATTTTCCAAAAAACAGATGCGCGATTTTCGCGGCGCGGCTGTAAGCATTATTTTCCAAGACCCCATGACTTCGCTTAATCCGGTCTATACAATAGGCAATCAGCTTGAGGAAGCCATAAGGCTTCATACGAACAGAAACAAAAAGCAGTCGCGCGAGCGCGCCATTGAAATGCTTACTCTCGTTGGCGTCAACGAACCTGAAAAGCGCGTTAAACAGTATCCTCACGAGCTTTCAGGCGGCATGCGCCAGCGCGTGATGATAGCCATGGCGCTCGCCTGTGAGCCGGACGTGCTCATTGCGGACGAACCCACAACGGCGCTCGACGTTACCATACAGGCGCAGATACTTGAGCTGATGCAGGAGCTGCAAAAAAAGCTCGGCATGGCGATAATTATAATCACGCATGACCTTGGCGTTATAGCCGATATGTGCGATGAGATAATAGTCATGTACTGTGGCCGCGTGTGCGAGCGCGGTACTGCGGACGAGATATTCTATAATCCCAAGCACGAATACACAAAGGGTCTTTTGCGCTCGATACCAAGCATGAACAATCTAAAGGAACGCCTCGTTCCCATAGCCGGTTCGCCTATAGACCTTTTGAATTTGCCCAAGGGCTGCGCGTTTGCCGCAAGATGCGATAACGCGATGAAAATATGCCTTGAGAGCGTGCCGGACGAGATACCTATATGTACTGATCATTTGGCGTCTTGCTGGATGAACGTTAAAAAGGCATACGACGACGAGCGCGACGGCAAAACTGAGTGAGGGTGGTGTAAAAAATGAGTAAAGATTTAATAGTAGTAGAAAACCTCAAAGAATATTTTCCGGTTAAAACCGGCTTCTTCAAAACCACTCCGCTAAAGGCTGTTGACGACGTATCCTTCACCATAAAAGAAGGCGAAACGCTCGGCCTTGTGGGCGAATCCGGCTGCGGCAAGACCACCGTTGGCAGAACCATGCTAAGGCTCTACAATCCCACCGGCGGCAGAATGCTTTATGACGGCGTTGAGGTTACCGATAAGAACATAATGACTTATCGCAAGAAGATGCAGATGGTTTTCCAAGATCCGTATTCCTCGCTCAATCCTCGTATGACGGTTGCGGATATAATAGGCGAGCCTCTGGACGTGCATAAGCTCTATTCAACGGATCAGGAGCGCTATGAAAAAATAACAAAGCTCATGGATCTTGTCGGCCTTAATCGTGAGCATGCAAGGCGTTATGTTCACGAGTTTTCCGGCGGTCAGCGCCAGAGAATAGGCATAGCGCGCGCGCTTGCCGTTGACCCCAGCTTTATTGTTTGCGATGAGCCGGTATCCGCGCTGGACGTGTCAATACAGGCTCAGGTAATAAATACCTTTGAGGATTTGCAGCAGCGGCTTGGCATAACTTACCTATTTATAGCGCACGATCTGCTTGTGGTTCAGCACATAAGCAACCGCATCGCGGTCATGTACTTAGGTAAGCTCGTTGAGCTTGCGGACGCTGATGAGCTTTGCGAGCACCCGGTGCATCCGTATTCAATATCGCTCATGTCCGCCGTGCCCATACCCGATCCTAAGATAGCTAAGGAGCGCCATCGCATAGTGCTTGAGGGCGACGTGCCAAGCCCGCTTCACATGCCCTCTGGCTGCCCGTTCCGCACACGCTGCCGTCAGGCGACGCCTCAGTGCGCCGAAAGCTGCCCGCCGCTTGTGGATAGGGGCGCGGGACATTTCGTAGCCTGTCATAATGTGTAAAGCAGAGCTTAGGCAAGCATGTTAAATTATGACGAGTATGTAACGAATGGTATTTGTGATAATTTGTTCACACATGTTTAAAAACAGATTATAGATAGTATATTATGCAAATGACAAATTGTGCCGTGGAGCGGGAAAAGCCCCACGGCACAATCGTTTTCCAAATTGTTACAAAACATGTATTGCTTAGTAACACTATAGTAATATACAAACCGTTGACAATATGAAACGTGAGTATTATAATCAACTAAAGATAAATTGTGTACTTCTATACAATTTGTCATTAGTTTGAGGAGGAAAGAGAAACAATGAAAAAAATCTTGGCACTGCTTGTTGCTGTAGTCATGGTTTGTGGCTTCGCCGCCGCTTGCGGTCAGGCGCCCACCACTGAGCCCACGGCTCCCGTAACTGAACCCGCGGCTCCCGCCGATCCTGCGGCTCCCGCTGACCCCGCCGCCCCCGCTGAGCCCACTGGCGACGCTAATCCGCTTCCCGAATGGGCTCCGTATGACGAGCTTATCGCGCAAGTGAAGGCTGAACCCGATTTCGTAGCTCGCGAGGCTCTCATGCATCAGGCGGAAGACATGCTCATGTCAACCGGCGCGATTCTTCCCATTTACTATTACAACGATATTTTCATGCAGAAGCCCAGCGTACAGGGCATGTATGCGTCCGTCTTTGGCACTAAGTACTTCATGTACACCACCAATGGCGACAATACCACACTGCGTCTCCAGTTGTCGTCTGAGCCCGCCAAGCTTGACCCCGCTCTTAACAGCTCGGTCGATGGCGCGTGCCTTGCGGCTAACTGCTTCGGCGGCCTTTACACCTATGGCGCCGATGGTACGTTAAAGCCTGAATTTGCTGATGGCTACACCGTATCAGAAGACGGCCTCACCTATACCTTCACTCTCAAGGAAGGCCTCCTTTGGTCCGATGGCACTCCGCTTACCGCCGCTGACTTCGTTTATTCCTGGCAGCGCGCCGTTAACCCGGAAACCGCCGCTGACTATGCATACATGTTTGATTGCATAAAGGGCTATGCTGATGGCGTGCTTGATGTTACCGCCGAAGGCAATGTGATAACCGTCAACCTGAACGCGCCCTGCGCGTACTTCCTTGACCTTGCCGCATTCCCCACCTATTATCCCGTGCAGCAGACTGCCATTGAAAACGCCGAAGGTTACAAAGATGAGAACGGCACCGTTATAAACCCCGGTGCTTGGGCGCTTGAAGCCGGCTTCGCCTCCTGTGGTGCTTACATGCTTGAGAGCTGGACGCACGAGGAGAGCATGGTCTATGTAAAGAACCCGAATTATTGGGATGCCGCCAACGTTAAGCTTGAGCGTCTTGAGTTCATGCTCAGTGCTGATGATACCGCCGTTTATGCCGCTTATCAGGCAGGCGACCTTGATTTCATCGACACCGTTCCCAATGATGAAATAGCTACCCTTCTTGCCGATAATAACCCCGAGTTCAATATTGTCGACAACCTTGGCACCTATTATGTATGCTTCAACGTACAGTCCCCCTTGTTCGCCGGTAAGACTGCCGAGCAGGCCAGTGCAATGCGTCTTGCCATCGCGAGACTTGTTGACAGACAGTATATAGCTGAAACCGTCGGCCAGACTGGTCAGGTTCCCGCTACCAGCTTTATCCCGCTCAAGATGGCTGATGGCCATGGCGGCGAGTTCAAGGTAAACGACGATGCTTACAGCTATGCTGATACCGCTTCCTGCGGCTATTATCCTGTAGATGTTGACGTCGCTGCCGCTATAGAGCTCTTAAAGCAGGCTGGCTACGAGTTTGACGGCGAAATGCTTTCCGCCAACACTCCGATAAGCTTTGAGTATCTTACCAACGAGTCCACCGGTCATATAAAGATTGCAGAGTGCATACAGCAGGACCTTGCGGCTGTGGGCATTCAGATGACCATAAAGAGCGTTGACTGGAACGTATTCCTTGATGAGCGCAAAGCCGGTAACTACGACGTAGCCCGTAACGGCTGGCTCGCTGACTTCAACGATCCCATCAACATGCTTGAAATGTGGTGCACCGACTCCGGTAACAACGACTGCCAGTTCGGTCGCGAAATGCCCGAGGCGTAAACTAAAAACCATAATGGAGCCGCCCGTATAGGCTGCTCCATTTTTATTCGTCCGTTTTATTTGGCATTTAAAATTTTTGTCTAAATGTTCATAGATAGCCTTTTACAGATTGCATATATTGTGATATACTTATAAAGCTATATGTAAACTGGAGGTATGAGTCATGACTTATAATGTTTTAACCGAAGAAGAACTCGTGGGCATCACCGATTTACAGGCGGAAGTAGCAAAGCTGCAAGCCGATATGCGCGCGGCAGAATCGGATGCGGCCGCTCAGAAGGCCAAGCTTGGCGATTATATCTATAATAAGCACGAGCAGGGCGAAAAGTTCGACGAAGGCGCGGAAGCTATAATAAACGTCATTGCCGAAATGTGCAGCAGCGTAAACGCTATGAAGGGCGACGTCGAAGCGATACAAAGAGAAAGCGAGAGGCGCAACGAAGAGATAAAGCGCCTTGCCGAGGAAGCCGCGCGCAAGCAGGAAGAAGCGGCGGCCGCTTTAGCCGCGGCGAACGCCATGAAGAATATCACGCCGGACGCAAAAAATTTGGACGTGGTATGCAAAAAGTGCGGCAACATACTCTTTAAAGATGCGAAATTCTGCGCCGAGTGCGGCACTCCCGTTAAAAAGGAGGAGCCAAAGGCGGCGGCGGATGTGTGCGCAAAATGCGGCGCGAAGCTTGAGGAAGGCGCGAGATTCTGCGCCGAGTGCGGGTCACCCGCAGGTGCGGCAGCGCCGGCGGCAAACGTGTGCAAAAAGTGCGGCGCGAAGCTTGAGGAAGGCGCACGGTTCTGCGCTGAGTGCGGCACGCCTTGCTGAGAATAACCAAGTATAATACCGCAATGCGGTAAAAATAGGAGGGATTTATATGACATTTTGTTCAAAATGTGGAGCACAGTTAAATGACAATGCAAAGTTCTGCCCCGCTTGCGGCGCAACCACAGGCGCGCAGCAGCAGGCGACTTATCAGCAGCCGCAGCAGCCGCAGCAGCCGCCTGTAAACCAAAACAGCGCATACAATCAATACACCGGCAATAACGGTGGCAATTACGGCGCTCCCGTGAATAGCTCGTCGAGCGACGACACGATAATGGGCGTGCTTGCCTATCTTGGCATTTTGGTGCTCATACCCATATTTGCGGCCAAGGAATCGCGCTTTGCCCGCTATCACGCCAATCAGGGCGTCACGCTTTGCATAATCGAGGTTGCGTGGGCGGTGATTTCAGCGATACTCAACGCCATATTTATAGCGCTGTATGTGCCGGGCATACTCACTGTGCTCAATATCATCGGCTGGCTTTTGAGCCTTGGCTTCCTTGCGCTTGCCATAATCGGCATAATAAACGTATGCAATAAGCAAATGAAGCCCTTGCCGGTAATAGGCGAGCTGCTCCACATAATCAAGTAAAAAAATAAATTCGTAAAATACTTTTTTTAACCGGAGGACCCTAATGAAAAAATTGATAGCACTGGTATGCGCCGTGTCGGCAATGTTGCTCCTTGTCACAGCGTGTTCAAGCGGCAGTATAGTCGGCAAATGGAACCTCGTCGAGGGCGACGCGGGCGATTATGGCAAATATTTAGAGTTCAATGACGATGGGTCCATGACCTATGACTATTCGGCTCTTTTGTGCGTAGATCAGGAGCTCGACCCGTCGGAATACGATGCGGCGGCGAACATGATAAAGGAATTTATCATGAATGTTTACGTGGCCGATCCCGATAAAAAGATAATCACCATCAGCTCTGCGAGCCTTCTTAGCGATGAACCTGACGTGCGCGAGATAGAATATTCCATCAGCGGAAATACGCTCATGTTCAACGGCTGCAAGTATGAGCGCGATAAGGGCAAATAATTCTTTTGGGCTGCGGCACACGCCGCGGCCCGTTTTTTTATGCTGGCAATTTCAATATTTCAGAGGGAGTTATGAAGAAATATCTATGTATACTGGCGTGCGCACTGATTTTCATGCTCAGCGCGTGCCAAAGCAAGACGGAATTGCCGCAGGCGACGGACGACGCCGTTGAGCTTCCGCCGGTAGCGGAAGCGACTCCGGCCGCGCAGAATGATATAATGGGCTTTATGGCGGCGGACTTGGGCGCATATAATGGCGGCGACGCGCAAAAGCTCGCGTCAGTGCCGTCGGGCGCGCTATATGTGGTGTATGGCGCGAACGGCTTTGATTCAACGGGAATATTCCTGCAATCGGCCCAGGGCGGCGTGCAGCTCGTTGGCGAATGCGGCGGCAGATGGACGTTTGAGGCCGTCGAGCCGACGCTCGCTTACAACGTATCGCTGTACGTTGCCAATTTTGACTATAACGGACTTGAAACGGTGGATAAATACGCCAACGTAATATTCCAGTTCAACAGCGAAAAGCAGCGCTTCGCGCCTTATCTCACAAAGTCGTGCAGCAATGTGCTAATGCAGGAGAGCTACCAAAATGTTGCGGTGGCATGGGTGTTTTGGAGCGACGACGCCAGCGTGGATCCAGTGTATTATCTTATCCCGTTCAATCTTGCTACGGGCGAAAAATACGGGCGCTATGTTGCGCAGTATAAGGAGCTTACAACGCTTATCACCATGAATAAGGAGGGCGCGTACCTGGTTTGCGATATTGGCTTTAAGGACGATACGCAGGGCGTTATCCGCGTCACGCGCTCTATGGTGGACGCTCAGGGCAATGTTTTGCAGGACGAGACATTTTATTGCGATACGCATACGGGCGAATTCTCGCACTGAAAAATGTGAACTTACTGCGCCTTGGTTGCCCCGGGGAGAGATAGGTGCTATAATATATCAAATCCTAAGGAAAGGAGGCTGTAGATTTGGATATTGCACAAGTTGCGATGGATATGAAGCTGTCACAGGTTAGCTCTCAAGCTTCCGTTGCTATGCTGAAAAAGACCATGGATACCCAGGAGCAAATGGCGGATATGCTTATCGGCCAAATGATGTCCCTCGATGTTGGCACAATGCAGCCTTCGGCGGTGGATATATCCGTTTGAGCGCAACAAAATAAAAGGGCGACTCGCATTGAGCCGCTCTTTTTTGCTATTTGGAATATCTTTCTTTCAATTCCTCTATATCGGCTTTTATTGTGGCACGGAGCTTTTCGGGCTTTATCACCTCGCAGCCGGGGCCGAATTGCAGCGCGAGAAAGCGCATGCCCTCAAGCGAGGAGTGTATTGTTACCTCCATATAGCCGTCGCCCACGTCCTCCATAACGGCGCTCGCACCGAAAGCGTCCACAACATAGCCCGCGCGCAGCCTTGGCATGCGCAGCACCACCGTTTCGCTGCGCCCGCCGTAGCCAAAGCTGTGCTCGGCGGAATATATTTTAAGGTCAAGCCCGCTTTCAAAGCCGGGCAGCTTTTTTAGCTCAGTGCCCGCTTCTTCAAGCACCGCAAGCTCGCTCATGCGGTCTACGCGGTAATTGCGCAGATTGTTTGCATAGCTGCGCGAGCTTGCTATGAGATAATATTGCCCCATCGCGCACACTATCTCGTGCGGATTGACGGTCTCCTTGCTCATGCGCATGGGCTTTAGCTCGCCGCCCATGCCAATGGTATTATATAGAAACTCAAGCTGGGTTTTGCCCTTGAGTGCTTTATTTATAATTGAAAGATTATCGAATATCCTGCTGCCGCGTCCGTTATCCCACTCCTTGAAGGCGCGTATGCTCGGTATGCGCTCGCGAACGTCGGCGGAGCCATATTTAAGCAGCGTTTCAAGCAGCCGCTCGGCGTCCTTTGCGGGCGTTGAGCGCGAGGTGAAAAGCGCGTCCGCGAGCAGCATAATATCCTCGTCGCTTAATATAACGCCCTTTTGCCTGCGCCCGCCCTTGGCCTTTTTATCGTCCTCCGGCACTATTATGTACGCTCCGCGATTGTTTTCATCGTAGGTGCTTATCTCATATCCCATTTCGCGCAGCATGGCTATGTTGCGCGCCACGGCGTTGCGCCCGGCGTCCATATCAAATTCGCTTTTGAGAAGCTTTATTATCCGCGCCGAGGTGAGCGGGTCGGTTTTTGAGGAATATTTTTCGAGTATGTTCAGCACGCACAGCGCGAGCGCTTTTTTACCGCCTATAGAAGCCATGGTTACCCCTCCTTCACCATATATTTCTATTTTATAGCTGCACCATATTTGACGCAATAGCATTATTAACAAAAAATGCATTTTTTCAAGCTTTATTAAGCCATGCGGGTGTGGTATCCTTTAAAGGTATGGCAAGAAACCGTTAAAAAAGGGAGAAAACTAAGCTATGGCAACAAAGAAAACGCTTTTTATATCGCTCGCGCTCGTATGCGCTTTATTGTTATCAGCCTGCACGGGCGGCGCTCAAACGCCTGCCGATGCAAGTCAAAGCGCCGCGCCCGTAACGCCGGAGGCCACGCTTGAGCCAGCGGCTACGGAGCCTGTGCTGGGCGGCGTGGCAGATCCCGCCGATATGAGCGCTACGGACGCGTCTTTAAGCGATGCAAACGATATTCCCGTTGCGGCCGCCTCCGCGAGCGACGCGCTTGACGAGGAGGAGCAGCGTCTTGTGGACGCTATGCACCCCGTATTCGACAGTCAGATTCGCTATATGCACGAGCATGATATAGACTATATCGATTTTTCATCGCCCGAGGCCGTTTGGAGCACGCTTTACTATCTTTGCGTCAACTTCGGCCCGGCGGACAGCCGCGTTGCCTTTGACAGTGAAAACGCGACCGTGCCAAAAAACGTTATGCTCGAGTATATGCTCGCAAATTTCGAGCTTCTGGGCGAGCTTCCGGAGCTGCCCTCGGATTCCGCAATAAAATACGATAAGTCTACCGACGCATACACCATGCCTCTTTCAGACGCGAGCGAAAGCTATAGCCGCATACTGAGCGCAAAGCCGCTTGCAAACGGCGTTGATGAGGTTCAGTTAGGCTATTTTGAAATGAGCGGCGACGGTGAGGACGCGCTAATAAAGGCGTATTCATTTTATGTGACGCATCGCAGCGAGCTTGACAGCGCCCCCGACGCACCCTATAAGCTCACCGTGAGCACAATGTTCATAAGCTACACAAACGCCATAATGATAAGCGCCATCGAGGAAAAGATAGACGCCACATATATGACCGTGGAATATCTCGACGAGATTTGGCACATAGCCGACCAGACCGAGCCCGACGGAACGATAAACGCCTACGATTGGCTTGAGCTAAAGCCCACCGGCCGCACGGAGCAGGTGCGCGTTAGCCCCAACGCCGAATTTGAGGCGGGTATGCTCTCAGAGCTGGTCGGTGAAACGGTGGACGCCGATATGGATTCCGCCGCCGCGCGCGAATATTTCCTCGCAAAATGCACCTCGCTTTTAAGCGACATGCCAATCTATTTCGACGCTAATATCATCGAAGGCGTGCTCTATGGCGCCGATGTGATGTTCGACGCGTATTTCGCAGGATAAGCCTTGCTTATTCCTATAAACAAGCTATCGCCCGCAGCTTATATGCGGGCGATTTTTTATTATAATTATCATAAATCGTTATAAACATCTTTTATAAAGCCCTATACAAAAGGCATTAACGCTATTATAATGATTACCGTTATAAGAGTAAAGAAAAGCTAATAAAGGCACGCGGAGGGCTTTAATGGACATTTATCAGGTATTAGCATTTGTTGGAGGGCTTGCGCTTTTCCTATATGGAATGAAGGTGCTGGGCGACGGCCTGGAGAAGCGCGCGGGCGCGAAGCTCAAGGGGATATTGGAAAGGCTTACGTCAAACCCGATAAAGGGCGCGCTCCTGGGCGCGGGGGTTACGGCGGTGATACAATCGTCGTCGGCCACCACGGTCATGGTGGTAGGCTTCGTTAATTCAGGCATAATGAAGCTAAATCAGGCGATAGGCGTTATATTGGGCGCGAAGGTTGGCACCACGATGACCGCGTGGATTTTGAGCTTAGCGGGCATACAGGGCGAAAGCCTTTTGATAAATCTTTTAAAGCCATCGTCATTTTCGCCTGTGCTGGCGCTTATAGGCATAATACTGCTGCTTTTTGCAAAGAAGAATAAGCATAAGGATACGGGCACGATAATGCTTGGCTTCGCGGTGCTCATGTTTGGCATGGAAACCATGTCTGGCGCGGTTTCGCCGCTTGCGCAGCTTCCCGAATTTCAGCAGATACTTCTCGCGTTTAAAAACCCGCTGCTTGGCGTGCTCGTGGGCGCTGCGTTCACGGGGATAATCCAGTCGTCGTCGGCGTCGGTTGGCATATTGCAGGCGCTTTCAATGACCGGCACGATAAGCTTTTCTGTGGCGATGCCTATAATACTCGGCCAAAATATAGGCACCTGCGTAACGGCGCTGCTTTCGAGCTTCGGCGCCAATCGCGCGGCAAAGCGCGCGGCGTTTTCGCATTTATATATAAGCATAATAGGCACGGCGGTGTTCATGGGCGCATATTATCTGGCGGACGCTGTGTTCCTTTTCCCGTTTGACAACGCCATAGTGGGCACGGTGGAGATAGCCGTTATACATACGATTTACAATGTGTTCACCATGCTTGTGTTCCTGCCGTTCGTCAATCAGATAGAAAGGACCGTTTGCTTCCTTTTGCCCGATAGGGGAGAGAAGCAGTCGGTCGCGTTTCTCGACAGGAGGCTTCTTGCAACGCCGAGCATAGCCGTCAGCCAGTGCGAAAGGCTCACGCGCGAGATGTCGCTCAAATCCGAGGATGCGCTTGCGAAGGCTATATGCCTTATAAGCGGATTTGATGAAAAAACCGCGGACGAGATTGAGAATATAGAGTCGCGTGTGGATATTTATGAGGATAAGCTGGGCACATTCCTTGTTGAGCTTGGCGCAAAGGATATGTCCGAGACGGACAGCCGCGAGGCGCAGGAGCTATTGCACCTGATAGGCGATCTTGAGCGGATAAGCGATCATGCGCTCAATATCTGCGAATCCGCGCAGGAAATGCGCGACAAAAACATAAATTTCTCGCCCACGGGCGAAAAGCACCTAAAGGTGATGTCCGACGCGGTGCTTGAGATATTGGCGCTTTCAATGCGCGCCTTCCGTGAGGGCGATATTGTGGCCGCACATAGGGTCGAGCCGCTTGAGCAGGTGATAGACAAGCTAAAAAAGCAGCTTCGCGACGAGCACGTTATGCGCTTGCAGTCGGGCGAGTGCAAGATGACGCAGGGCTATGTGTTTAACGATCTTTTAACAGACCTTGAGCGAGTTAGCGACCATTGCTCAAATATTGCCGCGTGCGTCGCACAGACGAGCGAAAGGTCTATGGCGGTGCATAACTACACCGCCTCCATGAAAGCGCGCGGCGAACACGATTATAAAGCGGTAATGGCGGAGTTTGAAAAGAAATATTCACTTGAGTAAAGTGAATGCTTTAAAATGCTGACGCTGCTGACGCTGCTGACGCTGCTGACGCTGTAAAAGCGTTGGGTTCACGGTACGTCAAAATCTGCGATTTTGCCATACCCTGCGGGGCATCGCACAATCGTCGCCCCCGTAGGGCGGGGGCTTGCTCCCGCCGCTTGCGCGCACCCACGCAACCTACGCGCACCCACGCCGCGTCAAAATCTGCGATTTTGCCATACCCTGCGGGGCATCACACAATCGTCGCCCCCCCGTAGGGCGGGGGGCTTGCTCCCGCCGCCTGCGCGCACCCACGGCACGTCAAAATCTGCGATTTTGCCATACCCTGCGGGGCA
>CAZZNN010000038.1:0-13381 GCA_964655605.1 uncultured Oscillospiraceae bacterium | reverse complement strand
CAATAGTCTTTACATTATTCCCCGTTTCGTTTACCATTTATACATAATGTTTGAGGGTGACAGACTTTGCGGTTTCGCGCTCGCTCCCTCGCAAAAGCTTTAAATTCAGAAAGGTCACAGGCATTATGTTTACTGCAAAATGGAAGGTTGCGCCGGACGGCGGCCTTAACGCTTACGTTGTGGAGGACTCGCGCCCCGATGAGATAGCGGCTCAAAGCGTGATGTATCCTATTTTGGGCGAAAAGCCCGCTTTGAGCATAACAAGGCTCGACGGCGGGGAATATCAGGAGCTTTTATTGAGGCTTATGATATTCAAGGCGCAAGAGATGGGGATAAACAGCTTCTATATCGCCGCTCCGGGCGCAGACGGCGCTTTTCTCGCCGGCTTCGGCTTTAAAAAGGCGCTTTCCGGCGACGGCGAAGCCGTCTATTTTGCGGACGAGCGCACGCTTGACATGACGAGCGCCTGCCACCGGGGAGGAAAAACCTGACCAGAAATATTTTAAACGAAAAGATAGTCATGCAGGCGTATATAGACGAAGCGTTATGAAAGCGCCGCGCGCTGCTCAAGCGCGCTCACGCACGGCCTTGGCTGCCCGATAAAGAAGATAGAATAAATAAGAAAATTAAAAGCGTGCTGCCCTATTTTTTTGCTTCATTCCTTCGCTGATTTTTCCTTCAGCTACGATGAATCGCGGCAGCATTTCATTGAATTCTTCCTCGGCATGCTCTCGCTGAGCACCAATTTCGCCTTCGTGGCGGACGGACTGCCAACCCCGGCGCCGCTAAAGATTTTTAAGCTCGGCGGCAGCAAAATATCGGCATAGCGCAGGAGAATCGAACCTGTGCGCTATGCCATAGAGGTGAAAAATGAAACTAGCTAAGCTTGTGCTCGTTGATAATACCGGCGTTGACGAGTTTATTTCAAAGGAGCTTTCCCTCCTGTGCGGCACGGTTGAAATCTATCACGATCATCCAAAGGACGAGGGCGAGATCGTATCCCGCGTTCATGACGCGGACGCGCTTTTCGTATCGTGGAACACGCGCATTACCGGCGGCATAATCTCCCAATGCCCAAAGCTCAAGTATATAGGCATGTGTTGCAGCCTATACGATGAAAGCTCCGCCAATGTGGATATTGCGGCGGCGCGCGAAAACGGCATAACCGTGCGCGGCGTTATGAACTATGGCGACGAGGGCGTTGCGCAATATGTGATAAGCCAGCTCATAAGGCTTGCGCTCGGCTCCGACGGCGTTTATCTTTGCGGCGAGCCAATAGAGCTTTCAAGCCTCAAGCTTGGCATAGTCGGCATGGGCGCTTTGGGGCGCTTGGTCGGGCGAACGGCTGAATTTTTTGATATGGAGGTAAGCTATTCAAGCCGCACCATAAAGCCGGAGCTGCCCTACAAATATCTTGAGCTTCACGATTTGCTCCGCGAATCGGACGTTATTTCGCTGCACCTGCCGCGCAATGTAAAAGCGCTTGGCGAGGCTGAGTTTCAGGCGCTCGGCGCAGGCAAAACGCTTATAAACACGGGCATTGGCGCATGCTTTGATATAGACGCTTTTGATGAATGGCTCCTCTTGCCCGACAATTTTGCCATTTTCGACTCCGTGTCCGTGGACGCGGCGTTTAGGGCGCGCTTTGGCGGGCGCAAAAACGTGCTCATGAACGAGCGCGTATGCGGCTTCACCAAAAATGCGCGCGAGCGCCTGGCGGGCAAGGTTTTAGAGAATTTTAAAGAATTTGTGGAAAAATAAGGCTGTGTGCGCAGCAATATAAAGCCGCGCCTTGGCGCGGCCGTTTTTATGGCCTTTTCAATTTTTCCAAGCTCACCGCCGGAGAATAAAGATACCCCTGATATTCCCTGCACCCAACCGAGCAGAGCGCGTCGCGCTGCTCCTCGGTTTCCACATATTCCGCGAGCACCACAAAATCGAGCGCGTCCGAAAGCGCGGCGATGGATTTGATAATATCGAGGCAGCGCGGGTTATCCGCCATATTGCGCACGAGCGCGCCGTCGAGCTTAACAAGATCGAAGCAGCTATCCTTTAAATAGCTAAGCGAGGTTTGCCCCATAGAAAAATCGTCTATGGCGAGCAATATGCCAAGGCTCTTTATATCGCTGAGCACGCTCTTTAACGCATCGTCAAAGCGCAGCGCGGTCTTTTCGGTTATCTCTATGCACAGCCGCGCGTCGCCCGCCGTTTTCACGGCCTCGCGCAGGAACGGCACAAGCCCTTCCTCTGATATGGAATCGCCGGTGATATTCACCGATATGCGGCAATCCTCTCCAAAAACGTCGCGCACCTTTTTGCTGTTTGTAAACGCGCGGGTGATTATCGCCTTTTCAAGCCTGTATAAAAGCCCGGTTTCCTTGGCAATGTCAATCACCAGAGGCGGATATATCATTTTAAAATCAGGGTGCTCCCATCTTAGCAGCGCCTTCACGCCTATGCACCTGCCGTCCGCGGAATACTGCGGCTGATAGAAAAGCTTAAAATCGCCTCGCTCTATCATGACGCGAAGGTCGAGCGCGAGCTGCTTTGCGATAACGCCGCGCTCGCCGCCGAGCTCCGTTAGCCCAAGCGTCTCGCCGTCGCTCTCGTTTTGCTTATATAGGGTTATAAGCTCTTCATAATATTTTTTGGAGGCATATTCCTTCTGCTTGTCTAAAAGACGCACGAACGGCGCGTATATAAGCACGCCTACGGTCACGTTCACAAGCTGCAATATGCTGCCGAGCACCGAGCCTGTTGCCGTATACCCGCCAAGGAGCACGGGCGTCGTCCACTCGACGGTGGAAATCGTCATCGGAACTATGTGCCAGAGCATGGCGAAATAGGATATTAGGTAGCAAGTCACCGGCGTGAGCACGAACGGAATAAACATTATTGGGTTCAATATCACCGGAAGACCGAAAATCATAGTCTCATTTATGTTAAAGAGCATAGGCACGGCCGATATTTTTGAAAGATGCCTGCTTGAGCGGCGCTTTGAGAATATCAAAAGCGATAAAAGCAGGCACAGCGCCGTGCCGCAGCCGCCTATCAGCACGAACATATCAAAAAATTGCTTTGTGAGCACCTCGGTTGCAAAGCCGCCCGCGTATACGGAATCTATATTCGTCTGCACGCCCTGAACATACAGCTTTTCCATAACGCCCTGCAAACAGTCGCTCCCGTGTATGCCGAAAAACCACATCACGCTCGACGCCAGCACGAATACGAGCCCGCCGCCAAAGCCGCGTCCAACGCTCACAAACAGCTCGTTGAGTCTGTGCGTAAGATGGCCGTAAAACGTGGCGTCGCTTGAAAGCACGGCGAGCGCCGCGTTTGAAAAGGCGAATATCGCTATAACTATCGCGGCTGGAATTATTGTGGTAACGGCGTCGTTAAATAGATTGTCCGCGCCGTCCGCATAGCTCTTGCGCTTCCATTTGAGGCGTTCCCTAACGTGATAATAAAGGCGGGTGGCAAAATAGCCCGCGATGATCGCCGTCATCATGCCTTTGGCGCCGAGCGCGTCTATCTTGAAATCGTTCTCAAACACGCCCGAAAGCAGAAAAAACACCACTAGCGCCGTCGCGGGCGCACTCAACGCAAGATCCTGCTTTTTATTGTATTCGCGCATAACGCTTATCGCTATGGACGCCGTCATATACACCGAAAGCACGCCGAAGGTGGCGAAATATGCCATGTTGAACGCATCAAAAATAAAGCCGTTTAAAAATGCTGTGATAAACTCCTGATACGCGTTTATGGGCAGCGACCGCCCTATAAGCGCGAACGCGCCTATCATAAGCACGGGGATTATATTCACAAGCCCCCCGCGAATAGCACGCACGAACGGCGCACGCTCAAGCCTGCCCGCAAATTCAAACAGCTTATTATTCATAATGTCACCTCAAATACACATTTAGTTTAACACGATTGTAAAAAACTGTAAATCCAAAATATGCAGCGGGCGGCTGAGGAAATAAAAAAAACCCGAGCTTTTGCCCGGGATTTTTTTGCTTGTATGCTTTAGTCCGATACATACGGAAGCAGCGCAACGGTGCGCGCGCGCTTTATGGCTATAGCCAGCTCGCGCTGATGCTTCGCGCAAACGCCGCTCATACGGCGGGGCATTATTTTGCCGCGCTCGGTGAGGCACTTACGCAGCCTCGCGGTATCCTTATAATCTATATATTCCACCTTGTCAACGCAGAAAGCGCACACCTTGCGGCGAGTCTTTCTGGGACGGGGCTTCATTTTACGATGATCCTCCATGACGTAAACTCCTTTCAAGATTTATTTCGCAACGCTGACGTATCCCGCCCATGCGCGGGCGTTTTCCGCCTATCGCGTCCGCGTTTGAGCATTCCCTAAATTGCTTAGAAGGGAAGCTCGTCATCGCCTTCCATGTCCGTAAACGGGACGTCCTGCGCGGGCGCTTCGCCCTTTGCGGCAGCATAAGGCGCTCCGCCCTCGCTGCTTCTCGCGCCGCCGCCCTCTTTGGGGGTGAGGAACTCAACATCGTCCGCTATTATCTCGGTGATGTAATGCTTCACGCCGTCCTTTTCGTAGGACCTTGTTTGCAGCTCGCCTGTGACGCCAACCTTGCGTCCTTTTGCGAGGTATCTGCCGCAATTCTCACCGAGTCCGCGCCACGCGACTATATTGAAATAATCGGTCTGGCGCTCGCCGGATTTATCAGTGTATCGCCTGCTCACAGCTATTGAGAACTGGCATACGCTCACGCCGTTGGGCGTGGTCTTGAGCTCCGGGTCCCTCGTCAGATTGCCTATAAGGATTACTTTATTCATGAGTTACTCCTTCTTTGGCACTTTTTGTTACGCATCCTTACGGACGACGATGAATCTTAAAATGTTCTCGTCGTTCTTGAAGTTACGCTCAAGCTCTTTGGGGAGCTCGCTTTGCGCTTCAAACGTCGTAAGCACATAATAACCCTCGTTCTTATACTCGATGGGATACGCAAGTCTGCGCTTGCCCCACTCATCGGTAGAAGCTATCTCGCCGCCATTGGCAGTGATTATGCCGGAGAATTTTTCAACTGCCGCCTTTATGGCTTCGTCGTCTATTTCCGGATTGATGACGTACAGGGTTTCGTATTTGTTCACGATTTTCACCTCCTTATGGTCTGATGGCCCTTACTCAGGTAAGAGCAAGAAGTTTTCATTTTCACAAAAGTGAACTTCGTTCGCTTTTGTGAGCTTCGTTTTACCCGCGCCCTTCGGGCACGACCGGTAAAACGCGTAAGGGAGCGACGCCAATAGCAACGTAACCGTCGCCATTGGGTCTAATCCGTTCCGGCGCGCATGCCGCCGGAGCCGGATTTTATCGCCGCTCGGCGGCGGTCAAGGGTTGCGCCCTTGACGATCCCTTAAAGTCAACGCTTCGCGTTGGCTATTTACGCGGTAAATTTCTGGCCGTTGAACTTGACGCCGGGGCCCATGGTGGTGGAAAGCACCACGCTCTTTAAATAGGTGCCCTTGGCGGCGGCGGGCTTGGCCTTTATAATGGCCTCCATAAGCGTCTGGAAATTCTCCATAAGCTTGTCCGCGCCGAAGCTCGCCTTGCCCACGGGGCAGTGAACGATACTGGTCTTATCAACGCGATATTCAACCTTACCGGCTTTGATGTCGGCTATGGCCTTGGCCACATCCTGAGTGACGGTGCCGCTCTTGGGGTTGGGCATGAGCCCCTTGGGGCCGAGCACGCGGGCTATACGGCCCACGACGCCCATCATGTCCGGCGTTGCGACGCAAACGTCAAAATCAAACCAGTTCTCGGTCTGTATCTTCTTTACAAGGTCTTCATCGCCAACGTAATCGGCGCCCGCTGTCTGAGCCTCGGTGGCCTTATCGCCCTTGGCGAATACGAGCACGCGAACCTTGCGGCCTGTGCCGTGAGGCAGTACCACCGCTCCGCGGACCTGCTGATCTGCGTGACGCGGATCAACGCCCAAGCGAATGGATGCTTCAACCGTCTCGTCAAACTTGGCCTTGGCGGTGGCGAGCACCGCCTCTATGCCCTCGCGGGGGTCATAGAGCTTGGTCTTATCGATGGCCTTTACGCTATCCTGATATTTCTTACCATGCTTCATAATTCAATCCTCTCTGTGGTAATACCGGCTTTTTACTTTGCCTCCCACTTACGGGGCATAAGCCCTTAGTCCGCTACGGTCACGCCCATGCTGCGAGCGGTACCGGCTATCATGCTCATCGCAGTGTCAATGTTCGCCGCGTTGAGGTCGGGCATCTTGAGCTCAGCGATTTCCTTTATCTGAGCCTTGGTGATGGAAGCGACCTTTTCGGTGTTGGGGCGGCCTGACGCATGCTCAAGACCGACGGCCTTCTTTATAAGAACGGCCGCGGGAGGGGTCTTGGTGATGAAGCTGAAGGAGCGATCCTGATACACCGTGATGACTACGGGGATTATAAGCCCCATCTGCTTCGCGGTGCGCTCATTGAACTCCTTGCAGAAGCCCATGATGTTTACGCCGTGCTGACCAAGCGCGGGGCCTACGGGGGGTGCCGGCGTTGCTTTGCCGGCGGGGATCTGAAGCTTTACATAGCCTTCGATCTTCTTTGCCATTGCTGTTTCTCCTAACTAAAATAGTTTTTGTGGTACGGGGTGCCGCCCCCTCCCACTTGTATTTCAAAGGCCGCTATGCATCACAAGCACAGCACACCCTTAAAAACGGTATAACAGGGATGTGCGTAATCAAGCACAAGCTGCGGCTACAGCTTTTTTACCTGCACGAAGTCCAGCTCCACGGGTGTTTCGCGGCCAAACATGGAAACCGTCAGCTTGATCTTCTGACGCTCGATGTCCAGCGCCTCCACCTTGCCGATGAAGTTTTCCAACGGGCCGGACAGCACCCGAACATGCTCGCCCACTTCGATGTGCAGCACAATGGGGATGCGCTCCACGCCCATGGCGGTCACTTCTTCGTCTGAAAGCGGAATGGGCTTTCTTCCGGGGCCTACGAAGCCGGTAACGCCGCGGGTGTTGCGAACCACGTACCAGGTCTTGTCGTTCATGAACATCTTGACCATCACGTAGCCGGGATACACCTTGCGCTGGGTGACCTTGCGCTTACCGGAATCCGTGATCTCCACGGTTTCCTCCGTGGGATACTTCACTTCCAGGATCTGCTCCTGCAAACCCATGTGATCCACGGATTTTTCAAGGTCTTCCTTTACCTTGTTTTCGTAGCCCGAATAGGTATGTACCACATACCACTTGGCTTCGTCGCTCATATAATTCCGGGTGTTCTCCGCCTCGAGAGCGGAAGCCGGAATGTTTTTCTCATTCTCTGCCATCGCGGCTTAGAGGCTCGCCAACAGCTTGACGGCCTGAGAGAAGATGAGATCCAGCACGCCGATGACGACCGCCGTTACCAGCAGGAACGCCAATACCGCGCCGGTGTTGGATACCAGTTCTTTGCCCGTGGGCCAGGTCAGCTTTTTCAGCTCGCCGATAACTTCCTTGAAGTACCGGATGGGATGAAAGCGGCTTTCCTTCTTGGGCTTTGCAACAGCCTTTTTCTCGTTTGCCATAACGTTGCTCCTTCTGTTACTTCGCTTCGCGATGAACGGTGTGTTTCCGGCAGAAACGGCAATACTTGTTGAACTCCAAACGATCGGGATCGTTCTTCTTGTTCTTGAAGGTATCATAGTTCCGCTGCTTGCATTCCGTGCAGGCCAATGTAATTTTTACGCGCATCTTCTTGTTCCTCCTGTGTTATCGGAAATGCGAAAGCGCTTCGCAAAACCGTATCCATACTAAAACAAGCCCCGTCGGGGCACCTTTACAAATCTACCACACCGCTTCTCGCCTGTCAATGGGTTTTTCGCGGCGATACCGCATAAATTCTGGCCTTGTGGCTTGCACTATCATTTCCCCACAACATTTGGTATACTTATAGTAATCAGAAAGGTAGGAGAATGGGTATGAGTCGTATGCGGTTGGTGGCACAGGCCGCCGGAACAAGCGTGGAGGGTTTTTGCATCGTAAAAAGCGTGCAGAGCAAGGTGAACGTAAAGGGCAGCGAGTATCTGGACATGATTCTGTGCGACTGCGAGGGCGAGGCCGTTGCCAAGCTGTGGGATTATTCTCCTGCCGTGCACGGCGCGTTCCAGCCGGACGATATCATCAAAATTCGCGCAACCATCGTGCTGTGGAAGGATACAGAGCAGCTCAAGATCGATAAAATACGCCAGCGCACCGCCGAGGACGACGTTGACCTGTCTTTGCTGGTGCCCTGCGCGCCCTTTGACCCGGACTGGATGTACGAGCAGCTTTACGAAACCGCCGAGGCGTTTTTGGAGCCGGACATCCGCTCCATCACCCAGTATCTGCTTCGTACCAATAAGCAGGCGCTCTTGTTGGCTCCCGCAGCCGTAAAACTCCATCACGCTACCCGGGGCGGCCTCCTGCACCATACCTATTCTATATTGCAGGCGGCAAAGGCGCTGGTGCCCCTGTACCCGGAGCTGTTTCCGGATCTTTTATACGCAGGCATCATTCTCCACGACATTGCCAAATTAAAGGAAATGGAAACGGGAGACTTGGGCATTGCGGGCAGCTATACCGCAGCCGGACAGCTGATCGGCCACATCAACATGGGTGCGGCGGATATCCAAAGCACGGCGGAGCTTCTTGGCATCACAGGAGATGTTCCCATGCTGCTGGAGCATATGATACTCTCCCACCACGGCGTGCCGGAATTTGGCAGCCCTCGCCCGCCGATGTTCCCAGAGGCAGAGGTGCTGTCCGAGCTTGACATGCTGGACGCGCGAATGTATGAAATGTTCGATGCGCTTTCCACCGTGTCACCGGGCGGTTTTTCCGAGCGCCAGTGGGCGCTGGATAACCGGCAGTTGTACCGGCACGGGCTAAGGTAAGTTATTTTCTGCGGTTTTTGCGGTCGTTTCGCCACATGCGCCACATGCCAAGCACCAAAAGCGCACCGCCCAGCATGATGAGCCGGTTGCCGTCCGGGTCGGTGAATTGACCGTCTACGCGGAGGGCATAGGCTGGCGCGGCAATTACGAGCGGCAGCGCCGCAGTATACAGGGTGTAGCGAAACTTTTTCATGAAATGAGTATAGCACGGGCGGCTTGTGTTTGAAAATAAGCCGTCCGTTTTTATCTCAAGAAAGCAGGGAAAGGTCTTTTGCGCCGGGCGCGGGCGTGGTACAATCATACAAATCATCCAGTTTATTACGGAAGGAAGAAACGCCCTATGGCAGCTTTGCAGGATACCGTATTTGCCCCGGCAACACCCGTGGGCGGAGCCATCGCCGTCATTCGCGTGTCCGGCCCCGGGGCGACCGCCGCCGCTAAAGCCATCACGGGCAAAACCACCTTTGTGCCCCGGCGCATGTGCCACGGGATGCTGTCCTATCAGGGTATGCCCTTGGACGACGCTATGTACTGCTGCTTTGCGGCGCCTCATAGCTATACCGGGGAAGATATGCTGGAGCTGTACTGCCACGGTGGAAGCGCTGTTGTACAAGGCGTACTGTCAGCGCTTTCGGCATTGGGGCTGACCCCTGCCGCACCGGGGGAGTTCACCCGCCGGGCGTTTGTAAACGGCAAGCTGGATTTGGCGCAGGCGGAGGCGGTGATGGATACCATACAAGCCACGGCCTCTGCTGCCAAGAACGCCGCGCTTTTGCAGATGCAGGGCGTGCTGTCCGAACAGGTGGAGCACGCGGAACGGTTGCTCTTAGACGGAGAAAGCGCCATCGGCGCGGCGATAGACTATCCCGACGAAGTGGAGCAGGAGGTAACGGATACCTTACCGGAGGCGCTTAGCGAGGCGGAGACGTTACTGTCTGGGCTGATCGAACAGGGCAGGCGGGGGAGGGTGCTTCGCGAGGGCCTGCGCTGTGTGCTTCTTGGCAGGCCAAACGCGGGAAAGTCCAGCCTGTATAACGCGCTGTTAGGGCAGCGCCGTGCCATCGTGACCGGCGAGGCCGGCACCACGCGGGATACCATTGAGGAGGCCGCCATACTTCTTGGCGTGCCGCTGCGCTTGGTGGATACGGCAGGCCTTAGGGAAGCCGCGGGCGAGGCGGAACGCGAGGGCGTGTTGCGAAGCCGGGAGGCCATGGAAACGGCGGACGTGTGCCTGCTGCTGTTTGATGCGGCAGAGCCGCTTACAAATGAGGATGCAGCGCTTCTTGCCGAAACAAAAGAGAAGCGGCGGCTGGTGCTGCTCAATAAATCCGATCTGCCCCCCGTATTGTCCGATGCGGCGCTAAGAGAATCCATGCTGCCGGGCGAGCCGCTGTATCACCTGTCCGCCAAGACGGGCGAGGGGATAGAAGAGCTCAAGGCGGCGATCGTTGCGGGGATCGACACGGGAGAATCCGTATATGTGACCAACGAGCGGCATATCCGCGCACTGGAGCAAGCGCTTACTTCCTTGCGGCAGGCAAAGGACGCGCTGCCTATCAGCGGGCTGGACTGCGCTTCGATGGATATTCGGGATGCGCTGACGCATCTGGGGGAGATCACCGGGCGGGATGTGGATGCCGCCGTGATCGACCGTATATTTGAACGCTTCTGCGTGGGAAAATAGAACGACCAAAGGAAAGGAACCAAATAGCATGCAACAATCCTTTCACGCCATGACGGCGGAAGAAACCTTATCTGCCTTAAATACCGCAGCCGGCGGACTCTCCCCGGAGGAAGCCGCGGCACGGCTCACCCAATACGGCGAAAACCAGCTGGCGGGCGGCAAGCCCAAAACCAAGCTGCAAATGCTTTTAGAGCAGTTCAAAAGCTTCATGATATATGTGCTGTTAGCAGCAGCGCTGGTATCGGGCTTATTGGGCGAGTGGACGGATGCCGCCATCATTTTCGCCATCGTGATACTGAATGCCGTGATGGGTATGCTGCAGGAGAGCAACGCGCAAAACGCCATGGCGGCTTTGCGGGATATGAGCGCGCCGCACGCCAAGGTGCGGCGCAACGGGCAGGAGCTTTCCATCCCTGCCAAGGAGGTCGTGCCGGGGGATATCGTGCTGCTGGACGCGGGCGATTTGGTGCCTGCCGACCTTCGCATATTGGACTCCGGCTCCCTGCAAATACAGGAAAGCGCACTCACCGGCGAAAGCGCACCGGTAGATAAATCCACTGCTCCCGTGGCGGCAGACGCTGCCTTGGGAGATAGAACCTCGCTGGCATTTTCCGGCAGCTTGGTCAGCTACGGCAGAGGCGTTGGCGTGGTCATTGCCACCGGCATGGAAACCGAGGTGGGGCATATCGCCCACATGGTAGAAACCGCCGAGGAAACAGATACCCCCTTAAAGCGGCGTTTGGAAAGCCTAGGAAAAACGCTGGGCATCGTATGCATCGTGATTTGCGCCGCCATGTTTGGCGTTGGCATGCTCTACGGGCGGGAACCGCTGCATATGTTCCTGCTGGCGGTAAGCTTGGCGGTCGCCGCCATCCCGGAAGGGCTTCCCGCCATCACCACCGTGGTGCAGGCCATGGGGGTCAAGCGCATGGTCAAGCGAAACGCCATCGTGCGAACGCTGCCCTCCGTGGAAACGCTTGGCAGCGCCACAGTCATCTGCTCGGATAAAACCGGGACGCTTACCCAGAACCGTATGACGGTGATGGCAGCCGCCTTTAACGGCAGCACATTGCGTAAGGAAGCCATGGAGCAGGCAAAGGACGACCCGGGCTTACAAGCCATCCTCTCCTGCGCGGTGCTGTGTAACGACGCTACCGTTGCCCCGGACGGCGCGGCACTGGGCGATCCCACGGAAACCGCGCTTGTGGAGTTTGCCATGCGCTGCGGGCTGGACCCTGCGGCATTTCGAAGCAAGCTGCCCCGCATCAACGAGGTGCCCTTTGATTCCGAACGCAAGCGCATGAGCGTATTGGTGAATACCGGCGCGTATATGATGTATACCAAGGGCGGGCTGGACGAGGTGCTTGCCGCTTGCGACAATATCATCGATAACGGTACGGCGCGGCCTATTACCGATAATGACAGAGCATGGCTGCAAACCGTAAACGAAGAGCTTGCCGGGCAGGCGCTTCGGGTGCTGGCTTATGCGTGGAAGGGGTTTGAGGAGCAGCCTGCTAACCTTGCCGCCGAGGAAAAAGGCCTCACCTTCCTTGGCGTGACCGGCATGATAGACCCGCCTCGGGAGGAGGCAAAGCAAGCGGTTGCCACCTGCGCGGCGGCGGGCATCCGCCCTGTGATGATCACAGGCGACCATAAGCTTACCGCCATCGCCATTGCACGGGAGCTTGGCATTTACCGCGAGGGGGATACCGCTATTACCGGTGTGGATTTGGAAAAGATGGACGATGAGGAGCTGTATCGCCGTGTGCGGGATATCAGCGTGTATGCACGCGTTTCCCCCGCCCACAAAATGCGCATCATTCATGCATGGCAGCGTTACGGGGATGTTGTTGCCATGACGGGTGACGGCGTGAACGACGCGCCTGCATTAAAGAAGGCGGACATCGGCTGTGCCATGGGCAATGTGGGCACGGAGGTGGCCAAGGAAGCGGCGGACGTGATATTGACGGACGACAATTTTGCCACCGTGGTTTCCGCCGTGGAGGAAGGCCGCCGCATATACGACAACATCAAAAAGACCATCCAGTTTTTGCTTTCCTCCAACTTGGCAGAAATACTGGTGCTGTTAACGGCAACACTGCTGAATTTGGCAGAGCCGCTATTGGCTGTGCACATCCTCTGGATCAATTTATTGACGGACAGCCTTCCCGCCTTGGCGCTGGGGCTTGACCCTGCCGAGCCGGGCATCATGCAGCGGCAGCCGCAGCGGGGCAATTCGCTTTTCACCCGGCCTATCGTTACCCGCATAGGGCTGATGGGGCTAATGATAGGCGCGCTCACCTTTACGGGCTTTCTCCTTGGTGAGGGAACGGACGTTGCCACAGGCCGCACCATGGCCTTTGCGGTGCTGTCGCTGTCCGAGCTGGTGCATGCCTTTAACCTCAGAAGCGAAATGCGGTCTTTGCTTTCTGTGCACATCATGGGCAACAAGTGGTTGTTTGCAGCGGCGGGCGGCGGTATTTTGTTAACGCTTGCCACCATGGAGATTCCCTTCCTTCGAGAGGTGTTCAGCCTGACCACCCTTTCCGGAACGAACTGGCTGTGGGTAGCCGCGCTATCTATCGCGCCGCTTGTGATCGTGGAGCTGGTAAAGCTGGTAAAGCGACTGATGAAGAAATAGTGCCTCCGGCGGCTTAGGGACTTTTTGTAAAAAGTCCCTAAGAACCCAAAAACCTATAAAATATAAGCAAGAACGTTGCGGATGTATTTTGGTTCTACACTAAACATTGGGGTAGAAAGAAAAAAGGAAGCATGACGCTTC
>CAZZNN010000037.1:0-13416 GCA_964655605.1 uncultured Oscillospiraceae bacterium | reverse complement strand
GTGTTCCCCTCAAAGAAAACCGCCACGCTCGATAGCATGGAGGAGGAGCGCAGGCTTGCCTATGTTGCTATAACAAGAGCTGAAAAGGGATTATTCATCTCCGATTCGCAAGGACGCAATCACGACGGCTCCAATAGATACCCCTCGCGCTTTCTTTTCAATATTGAAAAGCCGCTTATAGATTATGTTCACGAGCTTCCTGAACAGCTTGTAAACGACGCCATGCGGTATATAAAAAGCGCAACCGAGCTTTTGAGCGATATAGAGGCAGACATTAGCTTTAAAACGGGCGAACGCGTTCGCCACCCCATAATGGGCGATGGCGAGGTGCTCGAAATAGACGAAAAAAACGGCGCGTACATGATAAAGTTTGAAGCCTTGCGAACGCCGCGCAAAATTAGTTTTAAGGCCAAGCTTGAAGCGCTGTGACAACGGCGCTTCATTTTTACGTTTAGGTCAAATTGGAGCCATAAAAATAGATATAATTATAATCGGTTGGAAATAAATGGATTGGATGGATAAAAAATGGCACGGTTTACTAAAAAAGCCTTGGCGCTTTCGTTCTTAAAGCTGCTTAATAAAATGCCGCTTGACAAAATAACCGTTAAGGATATTGTCAATGATTGCGGCGTAAACAGGAATACATTTTATTATTACTATCAGGATATTTATGCATTGCTTGAGGAGATATTGAGCGAGGAGACAGCAAAGGCAGCGGCGCTGATAAGTTCAGCAAGCTCGTGGACGGATACGTTTATCGCTGATATGGGCTTTACGCTGCAAAATAAAAGCGCCATATATCACATTTATAATTCCATGAGCAGGCAGCAATTCGATAAATATCTTTTCAACATCGCCAATACGCTAATGCAGAAAATAGTTGCCGACGAAGCGGAGGGCACCGGCGCAACCAAAGAAGATATAAGGGTCGTGGGCGAATTTTATGCCTGCGCGATGGCGGGCGTTGTGCTCATGTGGGTGGCAAACGGCATGAAAACAGAGCCCGTCGTTGATATAAAACGTGCGGGCGAGCTTTTTACAGGCAATATAAAAGATACCCTCATTAGAAGCGCCCAAACGCGAACCCCGCAGAGCTCCGCACACAAGAACTCTAAGCAATCTCCGTAGGGCGGGGGCTCTGCTCCCGCCGCCACACCTAAACGCCCCACAGGCTCGCGCCACCGCCCCGATGAAATCCCCCGTAGGGCAGGGGCTCCGCTCCCGCCGCCACACCTAAACGTCCCACAGGCTCGCGCCACCGCCCCGATGAAAATCCCCCGTAGGTCGGGGGCTCCGCTCCCGCCGCCCCCCTCATTTCAAAAACATTCGTATCATCTTAAAATGCTTATCCGTATACGGCTGATAACGCATGGGCAAGTCAAGCGCATGCTTTTTAAGCATGCTCTTATAATGCGTAAACGTGTCGAAGCTGAGTTTGCCGTGATAGCTGCCCATGCCGCTGTCGCCCACGCCGCCAAAACCCATGTGCGGGGTGGCAAGATGCACTATCGTATCGTTTATGCAGCCGCCGCCAAAGGATACGCGGGAGAGCACCTTGGCCTCAACTGCTTTATCAGATGTGAAAAGATAGAGCGCAAGCGGCTTTGGCCGCGCGATTATCCTGTCGATGGCCTCATCTATATTTTTATAGGTGAGCACCGGCAGCACAGGCCCGAATATCTCCTCCTGCATTATTGGCGCGTCCCATGAGACGTTGTTTAAAAGCGTCGGCTCGATAAAGCGGCGCGCAGGGTCGCCCTTACCGCCAAAAACTATATCCTCGCCCTCAATAAGCCCCATAATTCGCTTATAGTGCTTATCGTTGACTATTATCGGCATGGCTGAAAAATCGCCGTTTGGGTAGAACCCGGCCACGGCTTTCTTGAATTCAGCGATAAAGCTATCGCGTATGTCCTCATGTATTAAAAGATAGTCTGGTGCGACGCAGGTTTGCCCGGCGTTTATGTATTTGCCAAAAGCGAGGCGTTTAGCGCTTAGCGCTATATCGGCCGTTTTATCCATTATAACGGGACTCTTGCCGCCAAGCTCAAGGCTTACGGGCGTTAGATGCTTTGAAGCGCATTCCATAACATATTTGCCCACCTCGACGCTGCCTGTGAAGAAAATATAATCGAATTTTTGCTCAAGCAAGGCTTTGTTCTCCTCGCGTCCGCCCTCGACCACGGCCACATATTCCTCTGGAAATACGCTTGAAATAAGCTCCTTTATCATGTGGCTGGTGTTTATCGTATATGCCGAAGGCTTTACTATTGCGCAGTTTCCGGCGGCTAAAGCGCCGGTGAGCGGTTCAAGGCAAAGCTGCACCGGATAGTTCCATGGCGACATTATCAGCGCCACCCCGTAAGGCTCAGGCACAACGAAGCTTTTGGACGAGAATTGCGCAAGCGGCGTGGGCACGGTTTTGGCGCGCGCCCAGCTTTTTAGATGCTTTATCGCGTAACCAAGATCGTCGAGCACCATGCCCGTTTCCACCATATATGCCTCACATGCGGATTTATTAAGGTCTTTTTTGAGCGCTTGCGCTATCTTCTCTTCGTTTTGCGCAACTGCCGCCTTGAATTTTTTAAGCATATCGAGCCTAAAATCAACCGACAGCGTTTTTCCGGAAAGAAAAAATTCGCGCTGCTTCTCAATCAATTTTGTTATTTCCATGAATTGCCTCCCGCTGTTTTATTTGCATATATTAGCACGTCCGCTTTAACAAACACAAGCGGCATTGTTAGCCAAGTGTATAATTTATCGCTTTTGCAATGCGCTTTGATACGTCAGCAAAATGTCCGCCGGGATTGAGCTCAAATGCGGTTTTGCACCCCAGGGCGGCGAAATGCTTTTCGGCTTGCACAGTGCAATCATAAACGGCGGCGAGTCTCGCGTTCTTTGTGGCGCTTTCGCGTTCGCCCAGTGAGAAATATATCCGCTCCGGCTTTTCTCGTGGCGCGTTTGCTAAAATATAAGCGAGAAACCCGTCATACCATAGCGACCCCGATATTGACGCCGCGCGCGCGAACGCGTCTGTTTTATAAAGCGAATAGAGCGCAAACAGCCCGTCGAGAGAATAGCCTATTATCGCGCTGTATGAAGGCGCAAAATCAAGACATGAGCGCACCGCGGGCATAATATGCCCCGTGAGCGAATTTATATGTGCGTCCGCTTCGCCAAAAAAGGCCTCGCCGCCGCGAAACGCAGCGGGCGCAGGCCAAGGCGAGAGCGAGCTGTTCCAATCCACATCGTCTATTGCCGCGAGCACAAAGTCCATGCCCTCACATAGCAAAGCAAGCTCGTTTGCGCGCCCAATATCCGTATGAGTGTAAATAACGGGACACGGGCGCGCCGAGCCGACTGAAAAAATATTCACTGTGCAATTAGCTGTTTCAATGCTTTTCATAAAATCAAACGTCCTAACGCGCGGGGAAACGCAAGCTTATTGCTGCTTTGAACGCTTGCGAATTATTATCACGCATACCAAAACGGTAATAGCGACGACAACGGCCGCAATGACGATAATAAGCACGGTGGGGTCGGTCTTTATCTGATTGTCGGGTGCTTGCGGCGTGTCGTCGAGCTTTTGAAGCTTTATCGTGTATTCTATCGCTCCACCGTAAAGCGGCACAGCCTTATCGAGATCAAATGAGTATCCATTCGGAATTTCGAGCAAATGCAATTCGTAGCTGTGCACCTCGCCAGTATATTTGAGTATGCCATTTTCGTCGGGAGCGAGCAGATTGCATGTAGAATCGTCGCATAACTGCGCGGTTATATTGGTTACGGGATCGCCGTTTTGGTCTACGAATTTTATTGTGTAAACGCCTTCGCCCGTCTGTAAGGCGGCCGCGGCGGTCGGCTCAGGCTCGGCTGGTTGAAGTTCGCTCGCGCCGATAAAGGGCGAGATTGTTTCCGCAAAGTCCTCTGTTGAGGGCATTGCTCCTTCCACGAACGCTTGGCATATACCGTCTGAATCTATAACGACTGTGGTTGGGTAGCTGCGGACTTGGAAATAATCAGCTATCTTGCCGTCGACCTGCGCCATTGGGAAGGATAAGCCGTGCGCTTCCTTGTAATCGGCGATGTCCTCGTTGGCATCTTCAGGGTCGAGCGCGAGCACTAAAACATCGTCGCTGACTGTTTGATAGTATTCCTCCAAAAATGGGAATTCAAATTCGCACCAGCCGCACCCACTGTACCAGAAATTGAGCACGACGACCTTATATTTTTTAAGGCAGTCGCTCAAAGTTATGCTTTCGCCATCGGAAGATGTAACGGTAAAATCCTGCACAGCCTCTCCGATAAAGCTTGACTGAGCCATCGCGGGCAGAGCCGCGAGAATGATAAACGCCGCTAAACATAGCGCGAGCAATTTAATCTTTTTCATAGGTAATCCTCCAGTCAACTTTTATATTGCGATTATACATAATGCTTGTGAACAAAGCGTGAAAATTACCAATGGTTCACTGAATGTTCTAAAAAGGCCGGCATGTTCTTTATTCGGATAACCTCGCCGGAATCTAAAACGGCGCTCCCGCTCCACCTTCCAAACACCTGATGGCAGCTATTGTTCACAACGAGCAGCTTTGTGACGGTGAAATTATCGTATGTAGGCGTTGCTGTAAAATCAAAAAGGTTTTCCTCATCGCGGTAGCGAACGGCGTCGCCTGGCAACGCGCTTGAATATACGCGCCCCAGCTTATAAGCCTTATTATCGTAAAAAAACATGTTCTCGGTAGCGCTTTTCGTATCTCCAAAGCCCCAGCCTATGTTGAAACCAAAGAATTTCCCGTTTACCCGTGTTGACCCGTTTCCCCAATACCATTCGTGGCTGTATGGCCAAACGCCGCGTCCCCAGTCGAGCAGCGCGCAGGCGTCGCCTGAGAAAGTGAAACGCTCGTTTCCAAATCGTGCCTCGCCTTGGGCGGTAAAGCAATTTTCCTTATAGTTGAGATAGAATTGGTTTTTCTTTTCAAAAGGCGTTGCGATAACCAGCTTTTCTTTGCCGGGATCGCAGTTGCCAAGCTCGATTGCAATATCGACAGCGCCGTAATTCTTGTCCTGCGCCTTCAATGTGAGCAGCCGCTTTGCCTGGCTTACTTCAAATCTCATCACAAAATCACGCTTTTCATATTTTAGCGTGTGAGCCGTTTCGCCGTTTAGCTCCATTGGGAGCCTTTTAAAAAGCTGCGTAACTGAGCATGAAAGCTTGCGTCCGGTATCGAAAAAGAAAAGGTTTGCGCTCACGCTCGCCGCGTAGGAGGTGTGCCCTATGGTTAGCTGCAGCACCTTTTCATCATCTGATATTTGGTAAAAATCCCATTCCTTTATCGATAACGGCGGCGCCTTTATCCGTGAGCGGTCATATTGAAAATATAGATGCCTAGCATAGCCCGGCTCCGCAAGCTCGCCGCGCGCGGATAAAAGCTCTGTGGCGCGCTTTATTTCATGCTGATTCATTTTGCGCTCTCCAGGGCGACTCGCTTTTTGTGCTCCTTAAATGTGAGCGCAAAGGGTATTAGCGAGAATATGATAATTATTGCGCCAACTAGGAATATATTGCCGTTGGGTATATATTCCATTTGCCCGCTCACACTGTTTAAAAACTGTTCGCCGCTGGATTTCACAACCGCGCCGCCGAGCGCGCTGCCAAGCACCATGGGTATGAGCACGAAGAATAATATCCATATCCCTTCAAATTGTCCCTTGCGGTCTGCTGGATATAGCTGCTTTGTCCAAACCTTGGTGGTTTGAAGTATTGTCACATACCCCATGCCCATAACGAATATCCCAAGCCAAAGCTGAAGATTGAAAAGGCTTGACGTATCGACATTTTCTTTCGTTATTGGATATAGTATCACAAGCCCGATAATGCTCACTATTGTTGCCGCAACGCAAAGATAGGGGTGCTTGTTGCGGTTGATAAAGCCGGATACGGGTATTGAAGCGAGCATAGCCAACACCAATGGCACCGCTTCGATAATGCCCATTTGGTCGGGCGAATAGCCAAGGTAATAGATGATATAGTTGCCTATATACGCAAAGAAAATGTTGAATCCGATGAAGAATACCGATATGCCTATGTTAACGAGCAGCAGCTCCTTCATTTTGACGAATTGCTTAAAGTTGAAAACGCTGAAAAACTGCTGCCAAAACGTGCCGTGCTTTGATGGCGCAACATCGTCCTTTGGCCCCATTGTAACCAGCGATATTATGCCGAATATGATGACGAATCCGCCCATCACAAGGAAAAGCCGCATATAATCATCATTTTCGCCCACCAGCATGCCGCCCACCACAGTGCCGAGTATTGTGCCGAGCACGGGCTGAGTGGCGAGCGCCGCGCCTATCTGGCCTCTATTTTTGTTTGTCATAATGTCGTTGGTCCAGGCGTTAAACGCGGCGTCGTTGCCCATGGAGCCAAAAAAGCTCATAATAGCGTCCGCCGCCACAACCGATACGGCGACAAGGAGATATGCCTCCTTGCTTAAAAACTCCGTAAGCCCGAAAAGTATTGTGAATACGCCCCAGAGAATATAGCCAAAGGCTATAAACTTGCGCCTTTGTCCGGTCCTGTCCGCCCAGGCGCCGAAGAAAAACGTGGCGAATGTGGTCGCGAGCGCACTGACGCTTAACATCAGCGTTATAATAGATGGATCCTTGCCTATCTTTGCGTAAACAAATGTGTTGAACCACTGATTTTCCATGTTCCAGCAAATTTGCCCCGCAAGCCCCAAGCCCCATATAAGGAGCCATATCCTAAACGCGGTCTTTTCATTCTTCTGCTTCATCGGCTTTGCTCCGTTCGATTTATTATAAATATATTATCACTTTTGTTCCGGGTAAACAATGTTCGCATAAAAACTAAGCAGCCCCGTCTCAAATGTCAAACCTAATGCTGTTCTGATGACGATTGTTCTCTAGGGCGCAATTAAACTTGCGATTCTCAATTTGAGCGCGAGCAAAAAAGCCTATTGCAAAATATATTTTGCCGGTATATAATCAAATTGTCGTGAATGATGGTTCACGAGATAAAACCGATCGGAGCGTATAAATGCTAAAAAAACTTAGCCCCGAAAAGCTTGAAGAAATATTGGAGATGGGCGTGAGCGAATTTGCCGGGCGCGGCATGGAGCGCGCGAGCATGAGCGCTATTGCAAAAAAAGCGGGCGTGAGCGTTGGCGTGCTGTATAAATATTATAAAGACAAAGATGATTTTTTTATGGCGTGCTTAAAGCATAGTCTCGCCGCGCTTGAAAACGTGATAGACGAGGTGATTAAAAGCGATGTAAAGCTGCTCGTCCGCGCCGAAATGCTCATTCGCGCGATACAAAAGCACGCGCGCGAGCACAGCGGCTATAATGTGATGTATCACGAAATCACCGCAGGCGATAACAAGGGCTACGCAAAGCTTCTTGCCGAGGAAATCGAGAGCATATCCGCTAAAACCTATTCAAAATTCATCTCGCAGGCGCAGGAGGACGGCGATATACGAAAGGATATTGACCCGCGTATGTTCGCGTTTTTCTTTGATAATCTTTTAATGATGCTGCAATTTTCATATAGCTGCGAGTATTATCGCGAGCGCTTTAAGATATATTGCGGCGAGGATATTTTGGATAACGATGAAAAGGTGGCTGCGGAGCTGCTTAAATTCTTTGAATCCGCGTTCACTACTGAGCGTGGCGATATAGTTCATAAATAAATGCTCGGAGGCTTTTTAATATGGTATATGTGATAGCTTATGACATAGGTACCACCGGCGTAAAGACATGCCTTTTCAAAATCGATGAAAGAATATCGCTCGTTTGGGCGGCACAGCAGGGCTATGGACTTTATATCCTTGATAACGGCGGCGCTGAGCAGGACGCGGACGAATGGTGGAGCGCAATGTGCTCAACTACCCGCAGCTTGTTTGAAAAAACAGGCGTAAAGCCAAGCGAGGTGGCGGGCGTCTCATTCTGCTCGCAAATGCAGGGACTTGTGCTCGTAGATAAAACGGGCAGAGCGTTAAGACGGCCCATGAGCTATATGGACCAGCGCGCAAGAGATGAGATAAAGGCGGGCATGGCGCACGGCATACAGGTCGCGGGGGCGAATATTTTCAAGCTCATAAAAAGCCTTGCCATAACGGGCGCCGTTTCCTCAAGCGTAAAGGACCCAGTTTGGAAATACAAATGGGTGGAAGCGCACGAGCCGGAAATATTTAAAAACGTTTATAAATGGCTTGATGTAAAGGAATATCTTATCTGCCGCTGCACGGGCGAATTTATCATGACGCCAGATTCCGCCTACTCAACATTTCTTTACGACACGAGAAAGGGCAGGGAGGGGTGGAATAGATCTCTTTGCGATATGCTAAAGGTCAATTTTGATCATCTGCCAAGAATAATAAAGACTACCGACGAAGCGGGCAAGCTAACTGCGCTCGCCGCGAGCGAGCTTGGGCTGCGCGAGGGCACCCCGGTGTTCGGCGGCGGCGGCGACGCGACGCTTATAGGCGTTGGCGCGGGCTGCACGCGCGTTGGCGATACGCACATATATTCAGGCACCTCAGGCTGGGTGTCGACAATAGTTGATAAGCAAAGCGTCGATGTTGACGCGATGATAGCGGCGATTGTGGGCGCGCAGGAGGGCAAATACAATTATTTTGCCGAGATGGAAACGGCGGGCAAGTGCCTTGAATGGGTAAAGGATCATCTCGCTTTGGACGAGATTGGCATATATCTTGAAAAGAAGCATGTAGCAGAGTGTCAGGAAGCGGTGTACACGAATCTTTATGATTATCTCACTCAAACCATAAAATCAGTCCCGCCGGGAGCCAACGGCGTTATATTCACGCCATGGCTGCACGGCAACAGATGCCCCTTTGAGGATCCGAGCGCCGCGGGCATGTTCTTCAATATCAAGCTTGAAACGGGCAAGACCGAGCTTATCCGCGCTGTGCTCGAAGGCGTTGGCTATCATTTGAGATGGATGCTTGAGTGCCAGGATAAAAAGATAAAAACCTCAGCTACGATCAGATTTGTGGGCGGCGGAGCGCTGTCGGACGTAACCTGCCAAATAATTGCCGATATGATAGGCCGCACCGTTGAAACTGTGGACTCGCCGCAAAACGTGGGCTCCGTGGGCGCGGCGGCGGTCATGGGCGTGGGGCTTGGGGTTGTAAAGAGCCTCGATGAGGCGGGCAAGCTCATACCAGCCGCAAAGTCGTTCGCGCCGAACGAGGAATATAAGCGCGTTTACGATAAAAATTACGATGTGTTCAAAAAACTGTATAAAACCAATAAAGCGAGCTTTAAAGCTTTAAATAATCATGCTGAAGGGAGAAACTAATATGAAACCGTATAGGTATGTTGACGCAAAAAAAGTGACGGGGCAGCTCGATGAGCTTATTAAAAAGCCTATCTATAGCATAGGCAAGGACGCTTTGAAGAAATACGAGGATGAATATTATGGCGAGCGCTGCAAAAATTCGCGCGCGATGATAGATAAGGCGCTTGACGTTATCCCCGGCGGCGTGCAGCATAATCTGGCGTTCAATTATCCCTTCCCGCTCGTTTTCTCAAAGGCTTACGGCGATAAGCTTTGGGACGTGGACGGAAACGTGTATTTCGACTTTTTGCAGGCCGGCGGCCCAACCGTTTTAGGCAGTAATCCCGAGTGTGTGCGCGAAAAGGTGGAAGCGCTGCTAAACGAGTGCGGCCCATCTACTGGTCTATTCCATGAATATGAATATAAAATAGCAAAAAAGATAGTCGACCTCGTGCCGTCGGTTGAAATGGTGCGCATGTTCGGTTCCGGCACGGAGGCGTGCATGGGCGCTATACGCGTTGCAAGGCTGGCCACAAAGAGGAAAAACGTTGTCAAAATGGGCGGTGCGTATCACGGCTGGAGCGATCAGCTTGCCTATGGCATACGCATTCCCGGCACAAAGGGCTTGCAGTCGCACGGCGTTCCAGGCTTCGTGTTCGGCCATACGCAGGAATTTTTCCCCAACGACCTAAACGACCTTGAGCGCGTGCTTCGCGGCAATCGCCTTACCGGCGGCACCGCGGCTGTGCTGCTCGAGCCTATAGGACCCGAGAGCGGAACGCGGCCTGTGGATTTTGATTTTCCGGCGGGCGTGCGCGCGCTTTGCGATAAATATGGGGCGCTGCTTATATTCGATGAGGTGGTCACCGGCTTTAGGCTTGGCACTGGCGGCGCGCAGGGCTACTTTGGCGTTATGCCTGATCTAACCGTGTTTGGCAAGGTCATAGCTGGCGGTTATCCCGGAGCTGGCGCTTTGGGCGGCAGGAAGGATTATATGAAGTTCCTTGGCGCCGGTCTTGACGGCCACGGCAAAAAGGCGCTCGTCGGCGGCACTATGGCCGCAACGCCCATAAGCTGCTGCGCGGGCTATAATACGATATGCGAGATAGAGCGCACGGGCGCTTGCGAAAAAGCCGCCGCTCTCGGCGACAGGCTTACCGACGGCCTGAACAGGCTTATCGATGATAGAAAGCTGCCGTTTGTTGCCTATAACGTGGGTTCAATATGTCACCTTGACACCGTTGGCACGCTGCACTTTGCTATCCGCTGGTCAAAGCCGTGGGAAATCCCCAAGGTGCTTGAGGCAACCTCGCTTCGCAAGGCGGAAATGCAGCACATGGGCGCGGCGTATATGGCCGAGGGCCTAGTAACCCTCGCGGGCAACCGCATGTATACGAGCGCCGCCTATACGGAGGCTGATATAGACGCCGCCGTAACGGCCTTTAGCCGCGTGTTTGACACCATCGAGGTAATAGGCTGATGAGAGCCCAAAGAGAGAGACAGCTCGTCGTGAGCGCCGGGCTTGAGCTTGTTAACGAGGGCCTGGTTGCAAGAACCTGGGGCAATGTTAGCTGCCGCGTTGATGGCGATGTTTTCGCCATCACGCCAAGCGGCCTTGGGTATGATAGAATAAGTGCGGAAGATATCGCCGTCTACAATGCCGCCGATGGGACGTACGAGGGCGCAAGAAAGCCGTCCTCGGAAAAAAGGATACATGCGGCGGCGTATAAAATTTTTCCTGACGCGAGCTTTGTTATACATACGCATCAAACCTATGCCTCCGCCCTGGGCTTGGCGGGCTTTGACGATTTGCGGCTCCAGGACGAAGAAAAGAGCGCGCTTGGCGGCGTCGCTCTGGCCGGATATGGCCTGCCCGGAACGAAGCGTTTGGCAAAGAATGTGGAGAGGGCGCTAAAAACCGGCGCTCATACGGTATTGATGTCGCATCACGGAGCGCTTATAATAGGTAGGGATTCACAGGAAGCCTTTGAGCGCGCCAAGCTGCTTGAAGGCGTGTGCAAGCGCGCGTGCAGGGGGCAGGAAGGCGAAAAGGGCGACGAGACGCGCGCGGAGCGCTTGAGCGGGCTTGCAAAAGCCAAGTTTGCTCACGCATGCTGCACTGTAAATGGTGCAGTCGTGAAGGTTGCGGGCATGGGCGGCGTATGCGCTCAGCTAGACGATATGGCGCAGATGATAGGCGCAAAGCTCATTTCACTAGACGGCGCAAATGAGCGGGGCGTGCTTTTAGCGCTTGAAAAATATGACGCCGTGCTCGTAAAAGGCGTAGGCGCGGTGTGCCGCGCCGCTGCTCAGGGCGATTGCGAGGCGCTTAGAATACTTGTGGAAAAATCCTGCGTTTGCCGTCTGCATACGGCTCATTATGGCGCAAACGCCAAGCTTCCGGCGCTTGAGGCAAGGCTCATGCGATTGGTGTATCTAAAGAAATATTCAAAGAAGATAGGGGAATAGCGAATATGGAAAAGAAAGAATTATGGCGCACGATTAAATTCGTACTGTTTTCATGCAGCGCGGGCATTATCCAGATAGGCAGCTTTACGCTCATGAACGAGATAGCGCATTTTGACTATTGGGTGAGTTATCTTGTGGCGCTGGTGCTTTCGGTGATCTGGAATTTCACGCTCAACCGCAGATACACATTTAAATCGGCCAGCAACGTGCCTATAGCCATGCTAAAGGTGCTGGGCTATTATTGCGTATTTACGCCGCTCTCAACGCTGCTTGGCGATTATCTTGTCAAGACTCTGCTTTGGAATGAATATGTTGTTACCATAATAAATATGGTGCTCAATTTCATCACGGAATTCGTTTTCGATAAATATGTGGTGTTCCGCAACACGATAGATACTAACGACATCGCAAAGAAGGAGCAGGACAAAGCGGCTCAAGAGTAAGCCGCGCTTGCCCTGAATATCTAAAATATACTATAATTAAGAGCGTCCGCTTGGGTACGCTCTTAATTATAGCAAAAAACGTCGAGAGTTTTTAGCTGGAATTCTTTATTATACTTTGCGGGAGGTGTGATTATGGAGGAGCAAATTTTAGCTGTGCAGCGCATGCAGGACTATATCTGCGAGCATTTGTGCGATGAAATAACCCTTGGAGATCTCGCAAAGGCGTCGGCGTTTTCACCGTGGCACGCGCACAGGCTTTTTTCGCAGCTTACCGGCTATTCGCCCGCTGAATATATAAGGCGGCTGCGCCTGTCAAAATCGGCGCTTAGGCTCCGCGATGAAACCTGCAGGGTCGCGGAGGTCGCCTTTGAGCTTGGCTTTGGCAGCGTTGACGGGTATCAGCGCGCGTTCTTTCGCGAATTCGGCTGCAATCCGCGTGAATACGCTCAAAACCCCGTTCCTCTGTATCTGTTCACTCCTTATGGCGTTAAATATCAGGCAATAAGAAAGGAAAAGAATATGGAAAACGTTAAAACAGTGTTTATTCAAAGCATAACTAAGCCCGCTCGCAAGGTCATAATCAAAAGAGGCGTAAAAGCCGATGATTACTGGGATTATTGCAATGAGGTCGGCTGCGACGTGTGGGGGCTTTTAAAGAGCATGAAATCCATTTCCGGCGAACCCGTGTGTCTGTGGCTGCCCGAAAAATATCGCAAGGCGGGCACGAGCAAATATGTTCAGGGCGTTGAGGTATCGGCGGACTACGATGGCGTTATACCGGACGGCTTTGACGTTATCACCCTGCCTGCCGCTCAATATCTGCTTTTCAAGGGCGAACCCTTTGAGGAGGAGGATTATCAGGACGCTATAGGCGAGGTGTGGAGCGCTATCAAAAAATATGATCCTGCTACAGCAAACCTTAAATGGGACGAGGAGAACCCGAGAATACAGCTCGAGCCCATAGGCACGAGAGGCTATATGGAGCTTCTCGCGGTGCTTCCAAATGAGTAATACGCACCCCATAAAATGGGGCTAAATAGAAACACGGCGGGGCATACCCCGCCGTGTTAGCTTGTCGAAAAAGTCCTGTTCGGACTTTTTCGAGGTTGCAGGTTTTGCCTACTACGCTCCGCTTCGCCGGGCGGCAAAACCTGTAAAGTGCGAAAACCTAACGGTTTTCATCCGT
>CAZZNN010000036.1:9761-13702 GCA_964655605.1 uncultured Oscillospiraceae bacterium | reverse complement strand
CCCCGCCCTACGGGGGCGCGGGGCGTCCGGGAGGCCGACCCCTACGGGGGGCGCGGCGGTGGCGCGGTGGCCGGACGCGGTGCGGTGCGGCGGGAGCAAATTTATGCTTCCATTTTCTCTTTTTTTGGAGTAATATACTTTATATATAAATTCGGCGCGGCGCTACTCCACAAAATAGCCCGTGTACGTTAAAGAAGGAGGCTCATATTCTATCCGCGCGACTTGCGGTGCGGCAGTGTGGAGACCTGCCGTAGTGCGCGCTTGCTCTTTGCGGCGGCGCGCGAGGCGTCATTTTGGCGGAGGCCGTGGCGTCAAGGTCAGTAAAAAATGGCAAACGTAATACTAAAGGACATCAAAAAGGTGTACGACAAAAACGTCGTGGCTGTTGAGGAATTCAATCTCGAAATAGCCGACAAAGAGTTTATCGTGCTGGTCGGCCCGTCGGGCTGCGGCAAATCCACAACGCTCCGCATGATAGCGGGACTTGAGGAGATAACCTCAGGCGAGCTTTTCATAGGCGACCGCCTCGTAAACGACGTTGCGCCCAAGGACAGGGATATTGCAATGGTATTCCAGAACTACGCGCTCTATCCGCACATGACCGTTTATGAGAACATGGCGTTCGCGCTCAAGCTTCGCAAAACGCCCAAGGCCGAAATAGATAAAAAGGTTAGGCAGGCGGCCGAGATACTCGACATTTCCGAGCTTCTTGACAGAAAGCCCAAGCAGCTTTCCGGCGGACAGCGCCAGCGCGTGGCGATAGGCCGCGCCATCGTGCGCGAGCCGCAGGTATTTCTCATGGACGAGCCGCTTTCAAACCTCGACGCAAAGCTGAGAAACCAAATGCGCGCCGAGATAATAAAGCTCCGTCAGCGCATAGACACCACCTTCATATATGTTACCCACGACCAAACCGAGGCAATGACATTGGGCGACAGAATAGTTATAATGAAGGACGGCTTCATTCAGCAGATAGGCACGCCGCAGGAGGTTTTCAATCACCCGGCAAACCTGTTTGTGGCCGGTTTTATCGGCACGCCGCAGATGAATTTCTTCGACGCGGCGCTTTCATACGAAAACGAGCAATATTGCATAAAGCTCGGCACAGCCACCATCGGCCTGCCGCCGCTTAGTCAACAGGCGCTCAAAAATAACGAGGTCAAGCCGCAGGAGGTTACCCTCGGCATACGCCCTGAGCACATAATGCTCACCTCGCCCGATAAGTTCGACTCTATACACGCCAAGGTGGACGTATCCGAAATGATGGGCAGCGAAATGCACATACACGTCGCCGCGTGCGATAAGGACTGCGTTATCCGCATAGCCACAGTTGATCTGCCAAAGGAGCACAAGCTCGGCTTCTCAATAGGCGACGAGCTCGATTTCACCTTCGGCGGGGCTTTAGCGCATCTATTCGATAAGGAAACGGGGAAATCGCTGATATAAAAAAGCGGGCGCACACATAAGCGCGCACCCACAGGTTTTTCACAAGGTTGGGCTTATGCCCAGCCTTTTTTATTGCCAGCATCTCAAACCGCCCCAGAAATGATCCTTAAAATATCTCTGCGTTACGGACGTTCTTCTCACCTCGCCCGCCGAGCTTGAGGCGATAACCATATCCCCGTCGCCCACATATATTGCGCAGCCATTAAGCTCTGAACCTTCAATATTGGTGCTGTCGAACGAAAAAAGTATTATATCGCCGGGCAGCAGCTCGTTAATTTCGGACACGCTTGGCAAATTCATTTGATAATATCCAAGCGCAGACATGCGCTCCACGGCTACGCCCGCCTGATTGAGCGCATAATACACTAACCCCGACATATCAAAGCTGTCCGGCCCGCTGCCGCCTAAGGCATGTTTTTTCCCAATAAGCAGCTTCGCCTGCTCCGCCACGGCTTGGCCATCAGCCTGAGTATAAGCGGTAACGTCAAACGGAGGCTCCGCATTTAGCTCGCGAAGCGTTTGTACTATGGCCTTTGCGGAGTCCGCATTGGTATTCTCAAGCGTCTCCAACAGGCGTTCAAACACTTTGTCGGACATAATAGTGTACATACTGCCGCCTTGTAAGCACGGAGTTCCATCTTTCATAAACACATAGTACTTATGAGTTTCCTCGCCCGTTTTTATGGATAAATGCTGCTCAAAAACCATATACGGCTTCTCTAAATCTACGCTAGGCCACGCCGCTGAGCGCACAAGCGAGTCGAACACACAGTCCTCCATAACCTGCGCAAGCTCCGGGTTTGCTTGCCCCGCCTCCAGTTTGGCGTTTCCTCCCGCCGTAACGATTTCAAGCGACGGAAACTCAACCTTTACATCGAATTCCGGCTCCGCCGCAGGCTCCGCGTCCGCCTTGGGCTCGGCTGTGCCGCTTGGCGCGTCTGTCGTGACGGGCGCGGCGGAATCGTTTGGCTCGGTGGGGGCGGGCTTTGGCGCGGCGCAGGCAAATGCCGAAAGCATGAGCAAAAGCGTGAGCGCGACGGCGGTTGTCGCTTTTGAAAGGCGCTGCCGCGAGGCTATGCGCTTTATTCGCGCTTTCATAGCGCGCTTTGAGCCTGTCATGGCATTTGAGGCGCTAAACGCCGCTAATTTTATCCTCGGCGCGTCTTTAATGAGCGATATTAGCGCCATGCCATAGCGCTCGCGCTCAGAATCGTCAAAGCCGCGCATAACGCGCTCGTCGCAGGCAAGCTCACAGTCGCGCCTGGAAATGGCGGCGGCGAACCACACGAGCGGATTGAACCAATACACGCAGCATATAAGGCTTCTTGCAAGCGCCCAGATATTATCTCCGTTTTTACAATGCGCTTCCTCATGCAAAACTGCGAACGAGAGCGTACCGCAATCGCGCGCGGCGGCCTCGTTTACCAATATATAAGGCTTTATCACGCCCGCCAGGCAGGGCGAGGCGGCGCCTTTTAGCATATAAACCGAAAGGTCCGCTTTTTTGCAAAGATATTCGCGCTCGCGACGCGCTGCGGCGAAAAAGCGCATGTTCACAAACGCCGCATAGCCAAGGGAAAGCGCAGCGCCTATAAGCCAGACGAGCAATATAAGCTCCGACGTGCTAAGCGCACTAGCAGCGGGCTGCACTGAAGCCACTGCCGCCGGAGCAACGGCATTTACGGTTGGCACGCTCGACGCGGCGGATACGGCGTTTACCGCGGCGGACGCCGGCTGATAATTTACAGCGATAGCAGCTTTCGCCGGAGCAAGGCTTTTTAACAGCGCTTCGAGCGCACCCATTAGCGAAAGATCGCTCTGAAGGCCAATGTCAAAGGGCAGCGCGAGCCGTGCCGCCGGAATGAGCCAAAGCGCGTATTTCACGCGGGCCGACAGCTTATCTTTGAAAGCGAGCCGCACGGCCATTACGCACATCACCAACGCGCACGCCTGCACGCTGAGGGATATTATCCATTCAAGCAAAGCGTTCATTCCCCCACCCTCCCTTTTTTAAGTATCGAAATAAGCTCGTCTATTTCCTCGTTTGAGAGCTGTCTGGATTCCACCGCGTTTTGAAGCATCAGATGCATATTGCCGCGATAGACGCGGGAAAGCAGCTCCTGAGTCTCGCAGCGAACGGCCTCCTCGCGAGTTATAAGCGGAACATACGACCGCGTGCGCCTCTCCCCCTCTATCTTGAGCGCGCCCTTTATCTCAAGCCGCTTTAAAAACGATATTACCGCGTTGGGCGACCAGCCCGTTTCGCCCGAAAGCATATCCGTGAGCGCGCGCAGCGTAAGCGCGCCGTTATCCCATAAAAGCTGCATTATCCGCCATTCGGCGGCGGTGAGCTGCCTTTTCTCCTCCATGTATGTATACCTCCGCGAAACTATTAACAAGCTTGTTAATATGATTGTAGCATAGGCGGGTGAATGAGTCAAGGAATTTTATTAAGTTGATTGTTAATAAATGTTTCAGGGTGCGAAAAAGGCGGG
>CAZZNN010000036.1:0-9751 GCA_964655605.1 uncultured Oscillospiraceae bacterium | reverse complement strand
ACGATATTTGCTTATAAGGTTCGCGTCCGCGCCTGCGCCAGATTTCGCGTTCGCCGCCGCGTTTGCGGTCACACGCGGTACGTCAAAATCTTCGATTTTGCCATACCCTACGCTGGGTTGGTTGCGCGTCTGCGGCGGAGCATACAGCCCGTTGCATGGTCTTCCCTGCTTAGTTTACCTGCGCGGCGGGCTGAATCACTGCGGGCACAACAGGCGTATTAGAATAGCCAGTGGCTATCCTAACCGTGTTAACAGCGCCGGTGACGGCCGTGATGGCGCCGTCGGTGACGAACACGCCAAATGGCGAGCCGGTTTTAATGAGCGTGAAGTTGCCGTTCTCATCGAAAGCGAACACTACGCCGGAGGCGGCTACGCCCATTTTTTTACCGAAGGCTATGCTCGCTTTCTCGCCGTCGCTCGCGCCTGCTATGGCGGCGACGCCCGCCTTTATATCGCATGAGCCGTCGCTGAAGAACATATCGCAGTTGACGCCCGCGAGGCCGAGACGGCCGGCGTTGATGTTAAGCCTGCCGCCATTGAACATGAATAGGCATTTGCCGCCCTCCAAAAGCACGCCGTCGCAATTAGCGTCTGCATTGACTCGCACGTTGTTTGAGCCATTCATTATGAGCTGCTTAACCTCCATGCCGGCGTTGCCCTGAACATATACCTTTGAGGAAGCGTTCACGGTAAGCGCCGTATCTTCGATGCAAAGAGAATCGACGCTCACGCCCGCAGCGGCGCCTATGAGGCAATAGCAGTTTCTATCGGCAGTTACCTTTATTTTTGCGTTATCGAATTTTGCAGTGTGAAGCTGCATGCCGAACGCGCCGCAATATTCCGTGCAATTATCATAGCAGGCGGTTTTGGCATTTGCATCTATGCGGGAATTTTTAACGTTCGTATCGCCCTTGCAGTATATGCCGGTGGCCATATTTTCAGCGGAGGAAGCGGTGATGTCGAGCCGGCTGGCGACCGAAATATCAAGGTCCTCGTATACTCTAAGGCCATAAGCCTCGCCGCCGCTCGCTAACGCCGCGACGTCGGCCTTTATATAGGTGCGCTTCACGGACAGGTTTGCTGCTGTTATGCCGCTAGTCATGCTTACATTGCTCGACGCGGAAAGATACAGATGCGAGCCGTCAAGCTTCACATCGCCCAGCTTCACATTGTCCAGCTCCGCGCCATCGTCTAAAACATCCGCACTCTTAAAAGAATAAATGCACCTTGCGTTAGCGCCGTCAAAATATCCGCAGGAAGCAACGCGAGCGGTAATCTTGGCGTCTTTAATGGTTATATCGTCGTTAGCCATTAGGCCGCCGGCCATTCCTCCAAGCACGTCTAAGCTGATGGAAGCGTCCTCAACGGTCAGCTTGCCGGTGGAGACGACGCCTATGCATAAGCTCTGCTCATTTTGGCAGTACACCTTCATGCTCAGCGAGCCGCTGCCCTTTATTGTTAAATCGCTGTCCACGCCTATGCCAACCATGCCGCGGTCGTTGTTATTAAAATTCATCGTGTTCGCGCCGACAAGATTTATCGTGAGCGATTTTTTTGATTGTATCATGTCCCAATCGCTGCTCACATTAGAGAAATGCGCATTGTTGAGCGTGAGCGTTCCGCCGTCTACGCTTCTTGACACCCAGCCGCCCTTTGCGAGGGTTATCGCATCGCCCCTTGCAAGGAGCCTGCCGTCAACTATAACATCGTCCGAAACGACAGCCGCCGTTTCCTCAGCGAGCGCTGCCGCGGGGACGAGCGCCAACGCAAGCGCAAGCGCGATTATAAGCGCCGTAAGCTTTTTCATATTATACATACCTCCAAATTTGTTTTTATGACAATATACGGTAATCTATGTAAAAAAAGGGTAACACACTGCGTTCATATTTGCAATGTGGCGAATGTGAAAACATTAAGTTATTTGGGAAAAATCGCCTTGAGGCCGCTTGACTTTAGGCCGTGCTTGGTTTATTTTAGCATTAAGAGTTTTGCATGACTAACAGGTTTATGAAGCGCCAAGGCGCGCATAATATACATCGAAAGGAGTTTATCTATGAAGGACATCAAGGGAACAAAAACCGAAAGCAATCTTGCAACCGCTTTTGCGGGCGAATCACAGGCGCGTAACAAATATACGTATTTTGCGTCGGCGGCACGCAAGGAGGGTTATAATCAAATAGGCGATATTTTTGAAGAAACCGCCGGTAACGAAAAAGAACATGCCAAATTATGGTTTAAGCTTTTAAACGACGGCATAGGCACCACCGCCGAAAATCTCAAGGCTGCGGCCGCTGGCGAGAATTACGAGTGGACCGATATGTACGCCAAATTTGCCAAGGAAGCCAAGGAAGAGGGCTTCGACCGTATAGCCTTCCTTTTCGAGGCGGTAGGCAAGATAGAAAAAGAGCATGAGGAGCGCTACTTAAAGCTTCTCAAGAGCCTTGACGAGGGCAAGGTATTTAAGGCGGACGGCGTTGTTGTGTGGAAGTGCGCGAATTGCGGTCATATCCACGTTGGCGAGAACGCTCCGGAAATATGCCCCGTTTGCGCGCACCCCAAGGCATACTTTGAGCGCAAGGCCGAAAACTATTGAGCATAAGCACCCACTATACCCCCTTATGAATTGCGGGAGGCCCTTTAGCTTGGGTCTCCCGCAATTTTTTATGTCTAAATAGTGAAAAAACGCCGCGCAATTTGCTATTTGAACGCGGCTGATATATTATATTAGTAGCATTTTTTATCGGAGGTTTTTATGGATTACGCAAAGGAATCTCTCAGACTCCACGGCGAATGGAAGGGCAAAATAGAAGTTAATACCACTGTACCCGTTAAAACCAAGCAGGATCTCTCCCTCGCCTACACTCCGGGCGTTGCTCAGCCCTGTCTTGAGATACAAAAGGACGTTAGCAAGAGCTACGACCTTACGCGCCGCTGGAATATGTGTCTGGTGGTGACGGACGGCACGGCGGTGCTCGGCCTTGGCGACATCGGCCCTGAGGCGGGCATGCCGGTTATGGAAGGCAAATGCGTTCTCTTTAAGGCTTTTGGCGGCGTGGACGCTTTCCCGCTTTGCATAAAGAGCAAGGATGTTGATGAAATAGTAAATACGATATATCTCATCTCCGGCAGCTTCGGCGGAGTAAACCTGGAGGATATATCCGCGCCGCGCTGCTTTGAAATCGAGCGCAGGCTAAAGGAAAAGTGCGATATTCCCATATTCCACGACGATCAGCACGGCACGGCTGTGATAACGCTGGCCGGGCTTATAAACGCGCTTAGGGTGACTGGCAAGAAAAAAGAAGAAGTGTCAGTCGTCATAAGCGGCGCGGGCGCGGCGGCAATATCTATAACCCGTCTTTTGCTTGCCGACGGCTTTAGGGACGTTACGCTGTGCGATCGCAAGGGCGCTATATATTCCGGGCGCGCCGAGGGCATGAATCCCATAAAGGAAGAAATGGCCAAGGTGACCAACAAGCGCAATATAAAGGGCAGTCTCGCTGACGCATTGGCAGGCGCGGACGCATTTATAGGCGTATCCGCACCGGGGCTTGTTACCACGGATATGGTAAAGCGCATGAATAAAGACGCTATAATATTCGCGTGCGCGAATCCCACGCCCGAGATATTCCCTCTCGACGCCAAGACGGGCGGCGCGAAGGTTATAGCCACCGGCCGCAGCGACTATCCTAACCAGATAAATAACGTGCTCGCGTTCCCCGGCATATTCAGAGGCGCCTTCGACGTGCGCGCGAGCGATATAAACGACGCTATGAAAAAAGCTGCCGCTTACGCGCTTTCATCGCTTATAAGCGACGAGGAGCTATCGCCCGAGTATATTATTCCCGCCGCGTTTGACGAGCGAGTGGGAAAGACCGTGGCGGCGGCGGTTGCAAAGGCGGCTCGCGAAAGCGGCGTCGCCAGAATATAAATTATAAGATACGAGGCGGGGTGTATTCACAGGGTTTGACGGGTACAGAAATTGCGCCGCCCCGCTGCAAAACGCATTTACAACGTTTGACGAATAAAACCGTCATATTACCACAGATACAGAAAGAAGGCAAAAAATGAGCGATCTAAAGCTAATAGCCAAGCAGGCGAACGAAGCCTTTGACGAGCTATTTGAAAACGCGGCGCTTGAGGAAGGCGACATAGTTGTTGTGGGCTGCTCGACGAGCGAGATAATGGGCAAGCTCATAGGCACAGGCTCGAGCGAGGAGGCCGCAAAGGCCGTTATGGAAGCGGTGCTGCCGCGCATAAGGGCGCGCGGGCTTTTTCTCGCGGTGCAGTGCTGCGAGCATTTAAACAGATGTCTTGTGGTGGAACGCGAGTGTATGAAAAAATACGACTTGCAGCAGGTGTGGGTGCGGCCGCAGCTTCACGCGGGCGGCGCGTTTTCCATGCAGGCGCTTGAAAAATTCTCCGACCATGTTATGGTAGAGGATCTGCGCGGCAAGGCGTCGGCGGGCATGGACATCGGCGGCACGTTCATAGGCATGCATTTGCACCCTGTGGTGGTGCCAATACACGCAAAGACACGTCACATAGGCGATGCGAACGTGACAATGGCGCGCACGCGGCCTAAATACACCGGCGGACCGCGCGCGGCTTACGATGAAATGCCCAAGCAATTATGATGAAAGGGACAAAAAAATGACTCTGAATCAACAGGTGGAAAGCCTATTTCCCGAGCTTCTTGCGAGCCTACGGGGGTTGATCAAAATAAAGAGCGTTGAAAATTTAGGCGAAAACGGGCTGCCCTTCGGTCAGGGCGTACACGATTGCCTTCTATACAGCCTTGAACTTTCAAAAAAGCTTGGGTTTGAGGCTGTGAACGTTGACAATATGTGCGGCTATCTTGAAGCTGGCCCCAAAGACGCAAAAGAGATGATAGCGGTGCTTGCGCATCTTGACGTGGTGCCCGAGGGCGACGGCTGGCTCTATCCGCCCTACAGCGCCACCATAGCCGACGGCAAGCTTTACGGGCGCGGCTCTATAGACAATAAAGGCCCGCTCGTTGCGGCGATGTACGGCATGAAGGCGATAGATATGCTAGGGCTGCCCTTAAAGCGCCGCGTGCGCATTATATTCGGCCTCAATGAAGAAACGGGGAGCCTTGGCATAAAGCATTATGTTGACAAGGGCGAGGAGCTGCCTGTAATGGGCTTCACGCCGGACGCGGAATATCCGATAATAAATGGCGAAAAGGGCATTCTTACGTGCAAATACCTGCGCAAATTCACTGATTGCAGCGCTGACGCGCTTTTAAGCGTGGAAGGCGGCATAGCTTCAAACGTGGTGCCGGACGTTGCCGTGGCAACATTTACGGCGGGCAAGCTCGACCCTGAGGCCGCCCAAAAGCTGCGCGCGCTCAAATTTGACGGCGTAAGCGTTGAGGAAAACGGAGACAGGCTCATCGTTAAGGCCGCAGGCAAGAACGCGCACGGCAGCCGTCCTGAGGACGGCGTGAACGCCATAGGCAAGCTGTTTATGGCGCTTGACACGCTGCTCTTGCCGGGGGAATTCGGCGCGTTTTTGCACTTTATGGCGCACAAGATAGGGCTTCACACGCGCGGCCGCGAGCTATTGATAGCCATGTGCGACGAAATTTCCGGCGATTTAACGCTGAATCTCGGCACGATAAGCGGGAACGGCCTTGACGGCGTGACATTCGCCATAAATATCCGCTACCCCGTCACCCGCTGCCTCGATGAATTTAAGCCTACGCTCGACTGCGAGCTTACAAAGGCGGGCGCAAAGGAAGTGTCCGTCGCGCACAAGAAGGGCATTTACATGCCGCCGTCGGCGGAGCTGATAAAAAAGCTCAGCCGCGTATACGAGGAGCAGACGGGCGAAAAGACAGAGCTTATTTCAATAGGCGGCGGCACCTACGCAAAGGCTATGCCCAATATAGTGGCTTTCGGCCCGCTCTTCCCCGGCGACGATATGGTGGAGCACAAGCCCGACGAGCACATAACCCTCGATAAGCTAAGGAAAAACGCTCAGATAATCGCCGCGGCGATATATGAGCTGGCAAAATAAAAGGAGAACCTGCACATGAAGATCACCGAAATCCGTTTAGGCAAAATTTCCGTACCGCTGCGCGTACCGTTCAAGACGGCGCTTAGAACCGTTGAGAGCGTTGAGGACGTGATAGTGGAAATCCACACCGACACTGGCGCCGTCGGTTACGGCGAAGCGCCGCCGACAGGCGTTATCACCGGCGATACCACGGGCGCTATAATAAGCGCGGTGCGCGACCATATTCAAAAGGCGCTTATAGGACGCGATATTGAGGAGTTTGAATCGCTCACACAGGCGCTCGACGCTTCGATAGTGAAAAACACCTCCGCTAAGGCGGCCGTTGACATGGCGCTATACGATCTGTTCGGTCAGTTATGCAAAATGCCCGTATATAAGCTGCTCGGCGGCGCGCGCAAGGGCATAGTGACCGATATTACCATAAGCGTGAACGACCCTGAAACCATGGCTCAGGACACGCTAAACGCCATAGCGCGCGGCTACGACTGCTTAAAAATAAAGGTCGGCAAGGATCCGTCAATGGATATTGCGCGGCTTAAAGCCGTCCGCAAGGCGGCGGGCGCGGACATGCTTTTAAGGATAGACGCAAATCAGGGCTGGAAGCCCAAGCAGGCGGTTAGGATACTCGACGAAATGCAGGCGGAGGGGCTTGACATTGAATTTGTTGAGCAGCCCGTCGAGGCGCACGATATAGACGGCATGCAATATGTGACGGAGCGCTCGAGCGTGCCGGTGCTCGCGGACGAGAGCGTATTTTCGCCCATGGACGCGCTGACGATACTTCAGCGGCACGCGGCGGACTTTGTGAACATAAAGCTCATGAAGTGCGGCGGCATACACAACGCGCTTAAAATAACCTCCATGGCGGAGATATACGGCGTTGAGTGCATGATAGGCTGCATGCTTGAGGCGAAGGTGAGCGTGAACGCGGCGGTGCATCTTGCCTGCGGCAAGAGCGTGATAACAAAGATAGATCTCGACGGCCCCGTGCTTTGCCGCGAGGACCCCGTTATCGGCGGCGCGGTATTTAACGAGAAGGACATCACCGTGAGCGACGAGCCCGGCATGGGAATAAAAGGGATCGACGGGATAAAATACATTGACTAAACTTAAAAGCGGCGGGGAAAAACCTCGCCGCTTTTGATTTTACAAGCTATCGCCGTTTGTCTCAATCACCTTAGCATACCAGTAGGCGCTATCCTTTAGCGTGCGCTTTTGGTCGCGATAGTCCACATACACTATGCCGAAACGCTCGTCATAGCCCTCGCCCCATTCGAAATTATCAAGAAAGCTCCAGTGAAGATAGCCCTTTATGGGCGTGCCGTCCGAAATGGAGTTTGCAAGCTCCTTTAAATACATATCGAGGAAGTCTATGCGATCAATATCATGCACCTTGCCGTCCTGATAGACGCGGTCGTTGCAGGAAAGGCCGTTTTCGGTGATATAAATGGGCAGACCCGGATAGCGGCGGGCAATGCTGTTTGGTCCGCAGCGCATAACTTTGGGCGTTACCGGCCATTTTACTGCCGTTAAGGGGAAGCCGGGATAGCGCTTTATGCGCTCGCCACCCTCGTCCACCTCGTCGCCATTATAGATGTTCAGGCCGAGAAAATCCGGCTTGGACGCCTTTATAAGCTCCCAATCGGCTTTTGACACATTGTTTGAGAAACGCTTTATAAACTCAGGAGTCGTCTCGCTCACATCATAGCGGCCAAAGAATATTGGGTCGAGATAAACATTGTGCGTGAACGCCCAATTTTCCTCTGAAAGCGTGAACGTCGCCTTGTCAACGGCCTCAACGGCCTTTCGAGTGCCGCTATTTGTGTAGCACATAGAACCGCACGTCACCGTGCCCACCTCTATGGGCGTTTTTGACGCGGCCTTGAGCGCCTTCATGCCTACGGCGTGCGCAAGCACAAGATGGTGCATTATTTTAATGAGATATTCCTTTGGCAGCTTCTTGCCCGGCGCGTGCACGCCAATGCCATAGCCGAGCATGGCGGCGCACTGCGGCTCATTTATGGTCATATATTTTTTTACCTTGCCGGAGAATCTTTCGCCAACTATTTTGGCAAAATTCTCAAACGCATCCACCGTCTCGCGCGCAAGCCAGCCGCCCTTTTCCTCAAGCGCGCTCGGCAGATCCCAATGATAGAGCGTTATCCACGGTTCTATACCGTTTTTATTTAACTCGTCTATTAGATTCTCATAATAGCGAAGCCCGGCCTCATTCACCTCGCCCGTACCCTCCGGCAATATGCGCGCCCAGTTGAGCGAGAAGCGATACGCCTTTATGCCGAGCTTTTTCATGAGCTGAATATCATCTTTATAAAGATGATAAAAATTGCACGCCACGTCGCCCGTGTCGCCATGCTTTATATGGCCGCTTTCGTGGCTAAAATCATCCCATATATTCGCGCCCTTGCCATCGCAGTCCCACGCGCCCTCGCATTGATAGGAAGCGCAGGCGGCGCCCCATATAAAATTCTTTGGGAAACTCATATAGTAACCTCCACGATGTATTTACTTACGCCATCGTCTATGGCGATAACATTGCTCATAGCCGTGCGCCCGTTCACCTTCATGCTTTTCTTGCCCGTGCGCTTTACGCTTATTTCATATTCCGCGCCGCGATATTTGCGGCTAAGCTCGATATTATCCAGCTTGCCGGGCAGGCACGGCTCAATTTTAAGGCCGTTTAACGTTGGCTTCACGCCCAATATCGCCTGCGATATATTCACAAACGTCCACGCTGCCGTGCCCGTGAGCCAGCTATTTTTGGCCTCGCCCTCATTATGCGACGCGCGCGCCGCCACGGTCTGCGAATAAACATAAGGCTCGGTGGCGTGAATATCGCTTTTATCCTCAAGATACGCAGGGCACGTCCTTTGATAAATGTCAAACGCGTTGTCGCCGCGCCCAAGCACGGTTTCGGCTATGCTTATCCACGGATTATTGTGGCAGAACACGGAGCCATTTTCCTTATAGCCCGGCGGATAGCTCGAAATCTCGCCCAACTCCTTGTGATACTCAGTGTAGCAAGGGGTTAAAAGCTCAACTCCGTAAGTGCCCAAAAGGTGCTTGCGCACGGAGTCAAGCGCCTTTTTCGCCTCGCCTGACTCAACGCCTATCCCCGCCATAACGCACATACCCTGCGGCTCTATGAAAATTTTGCCCTCGGAGCACACCTTTGAGCCTATAGGCTTTGAAAAAGCGTCGAACGCCCTTATGAACCACTCGCCGTCCCAACCGGCCTTGAGCACGGTTTCAGTCATTTCTTCGGCGCGCTCGCGCATTGAAGCAGCCTCGGCGCCGCGACCGAGCTTTTCGCATATATCCGCGTATTCGCGGGCGTATTTCACATACATGCCCGCAATGAACACGCTTTCCGCTACCCCGCTTTCAAAATTCGAGCAGGTTTGGAAGCTCTCGCCCGGCTCCTCGCTGAAGCAATTAAGGTTAAGGCAGTCGTTCCAGTCCGCGCGGCCTATGAGCGGAAGCCCGTTAGGGCCGCGATGCTCATAGGTATAAGCTATGCTGCGGCGAAGGTGCTCCATGAGCGGCATTTCGCTGCCGGGCTTATTGTCGAATGGGGTTTGCACCTCAAGTATGCCATAATCGCCGGTTTCGGCTATATAGGCATAGGTGCAGGCGACGAGCCAGAGCGGATCGTCGTTGAAGCCGCTGCCAACATCGTTGTTGCCGCGCTTTG
>CAZZNN010000035.1:0-13788 GCA_964655605.1 uncultured Oscillospiraceae bacterium | reverse complement strand
CGGTATTCTATCTGTGTAACGTGCACGTCCGCGCCGTTTAGGAATACTCGGCGCTTGCCAAAGTCGATAACGAGCGAGCCGCAGCGATATTCGCCCACGCTCTGGCTCGCACCGGTGGACGCGCGTGAGCTTGAGCGTCTAAGCGCCGCGCGCAGCCTTGCCAGCAGCTCGCCGGTGAAAAATGGCTTTGCCACATAATCGTCCGCGCCAAGATCGAGCGCCGAAATTTTATCGCGCTCGTGCGTGCGTGCCGAGACAACCAAAATAGGCACCTGCGACCATTCGCGCACAAATTTGATTATATTCTGCCCGTCCATATCAGGAAGGCCAAGATCCAGTATCACAGCGTCCGGGCAATATGAGGTGACCTGCATCATCGCTTCCCTGCCGTTTTGAGCGGTGAGCACCTCATAGCTGTTGGCTTCAAGTATAGTTGTGATAAAGCCCGTTATATTGGCTTCGTCTTCAACCACTAATATCCGTTCTTTATTGGACACGCTCATCCTCCTTCATTGGCAGCGTAAACGACACCGCGAGTCCGCCGCCCTTGCGGTTTTCTGCGCTCATCTTTCCGCCGTGCGCCGCTATAATGGCGCGGCAGACGGATAAGCCTATTCCCATATTTCTCTTTGCATCGTCCGCCGTGGACGCGGTGCTGCCTTCTTCAAACAGATGCTCTAGCCGCTCGGAGCTCACGCCGCACCCATCATCTAAAACGCGAACGATAAGCTCGTCCTTTTTGCATTCCGCCGTGAGCTCTATATGCCTTGCGTGCTCGCCGTGCTCTACGACGTTTATCATCAAATTTTGAAGCACCTGCTCAACGAGCATTGCGTCCATAGGGCAAAGCAGCAGATCGTCGGGCACGCGCACTTCAACATGCCAATCGCCATAGCGCTTATGGAATTTGCTCACGGCTTCCGCAAGCACTTCCTCAACGGCCTCAGGCGTTTTTTGTATCTTTGCCGGGCCGTCCTGCCTTATTCTTGTTATCGTGAGCAGGTTTTCCACCATGCGGATAAGCCAGCGCGCGTCCTCGTCTATCTCCTGCCTTAGCCTAACGCGCTTTGCCGCGTCAAGCTCGTCGCCGCGCTCCATGAGCACGGAGTTGGCGCCAAGAATGCTAGTGAGCGGAGTACGAAGGTCGTGCGACACGGCTCTAAGCAGATTGCCGCGCACCATCTCGCGGTCGGCCTCGCGCCGGGCTTGCTCATGCTCCTTTGCTCGGGTGGTCATGGTGCTCGTGAGAAGCGATACCGTGAGCATGCATATCATTGTGACCGCATAGCCTGGCAGCGAAAAATTAAAGGCAAAGTAGGGATATGTGAAAAAATAGTTCACCGCCAACACCCCCACTATCGAGGATATTGCGCCATAAACATAGCCCTCGGTGTAATGCGACACCAAAAAGACGGCCAAAATGAATATCATCGTGGTATACGCGTCCGTATGGTCAAATGCGTCAAACCTGCTCATAAGTATGCATATAAGCACGGCGGCGGCAATTATCCCACCCGATTTGCCTATATTTATAAGCACGCTATATAATCTGCCGTTTTTGCGATGCATAAGTATCTTCTCCCGCTCGCTTTTTGATGATTATAGCACACTTCTTAACTTATGAATATAAGCGCATTGTGTTTATACGGCGGTCGAGTCAAAACTCGGCCCTGTTTTTTAGAGGCTAAGTTTTGGCCCGACCATTTATCTTGCTTAATATTGGCGGCTATTGCGCCAGCTTTGCTTCCCTCTTGCGCCTGCGGCTGCGCTGCAATACAAACATGCCAACCGCGATCACAAGACCCGCCAAGTCCGTCTCCCAGCCGGGAATTATCATGAGCAGTCCGCCTGCCACGAGCAATATGCACTCATACCATCGGCATTTATCCTCAAAATATGCCGTAAGACCGGCTGAGAGCACATACATGCCCAGGAGCGCGGTGAGCACATTAAACACTATCTCATACCACGCGGCGCCCATCATTAGCATAGACGGGTTCATTACGAATATATACGGCACTACGAACGCGCCTATCGCCAAGCGCGTGGCCGTGATACCCGTCTTTAGCGCGTCCGCCTTTGCTATGGCCGCGCCAGCCATAGCGGCAAGCGCAACAGGCGGCGTTATATCCGCCACAATACCGAAGTAGAACACGAACAGATGCGCGCTCATGATTATCGCGGCAGGAACCTCCTGACCCGAGCCTATGCCCTGCATCTGGCAAAGCAGGCCTATCATGGCAGGCGCGCATATAGTTGATGTGATAAGGTAGTTCGCCGTAGTGGGCACGCCCATGCCAAGCACAATATTTGCAAGCATTGTGAAGAACATGAGAAGATAGATATTGTTGCCCGCCAGGCTCGCAAGCCCTGTCGCCAGCTTTAAGCCTATGCCTGTGAGCGTGACCGTGCCGACTATTATGCCGGCCATCGCGCACGCCACGGCCACCGCCAGCGTGTTTCTCGCGCCAACCTTTAGCGCATCGAGTATATCCATTGGGTCGAAGCCCAGCTTATCCTTGAGCTTTGGACCCTTCTTCCAGTTGATTATAGGACACATTATGAGCCAAAGCACTATGACCCAAGGTGCGTATGTGATAAAGCTCATGTCAAGATTCATGCACACGACCATGCCCGCTATAGGTATGAGCGACCACCAGCGAAGGCTCGAGGCCATGAGCGCTGTGAGTATCGCGCCAAGCGCGGCATACGAGGGGGTGGCCTTGCTGCCAAGCATGTATATCATCAATGCCAAGGCGAGCAGGAGATGACCGCGTTCTTTTATTATGGGCCATATCTTGGGCACTTCGGAGGGCGGCATACCGCGAAGGCCAAGCTTTTTGGCTTCGTGATGCACAGAAATGAGTATGCCGGAGAAATAGAGTATCGCCGGAATTATCGCGCTCTTAACAACGTCCGCATAGGCAAAGCCGGTGCTTTCAGCCATCAGGAACGCCGCTGCGCCCATTATCGGCGGCATTATCTGCCCGCCGGTCGAGGCGGCGGCTTCCACCGCGCCAGCGAATTCAGGCTTGTAGCCAAGACGTTTCATGGCGGGTATCGTGAAGGAGCCGGAGCCAACCGTGTTTGCAACGCTGCTTCCAGAAACGGTGCCCTCAAGCGCGGACGCTATGACCGCAACCTTCGCGGGGCCGCCCACGTATTTACCGGCTATGGCGTTCGCTATATCTATGAACAGCTTGCCAACGCCCGTTTTTTCAAGGAACGCGCCAAACAGCACGAACAGGAATATGAATGTTGACGACACGCCCAACGGCGTACCGAAAACGCCGTTCGTGGTGTAATACATGTGCGTGACTATCTGCTTCATGGAAAGCTGTCTAAAGCCATACATGCCCGGGATAAGATGGCCAAAGAGGCAGTAGCACAGGAAAAGACCCACGATTATCATTATGGGTATGCCAACCACGCGGCGGCACGCTTCAAACAGAAGCACCACGCCCACAACGCCAAGACCTATTTCAAACATCGTGTAGTTGCCGATGTTCTTTATAACATAAGTATAATTAACCGCAAGATACATCGCGCAGGCGAATGAAAGCCCCGCGAGCACCCAGTCATACCACGGGATAATATCTTTGCGCATGCCGCGCTTTGCCGGGAAAAGCAAAAACACAAGCAATAGTACGAATGAAAGATGTATTGGGCGCAGTATTTGAAGCGGTACCGTCCAAATAGTGGTGTAAAGCTGGAACAGTGAGAATAAAATCAGTACGCTTCCTATTATAATATTCAGATTGTTTGGCAATCTGTTGCGGAAAGCGGACTCCTTATCATATTTTTCCAATACCTCTTCAGCTTCGTGCTGCACCTGAGCCGCTTCCTCCTCAAATGAAAGCTCCGCCTTGTCTTCCATAGACTCGGCTTCGCTTTCAGCGAGATTCTCAGCCTCTTCCTTGGTGAACGAATAACTGTCAACGTCGACAGTCGGTTTTATCGCGTCGCCAAGATGATGATCCTTTTTTCCTTTTTTCATGCGCTGTCCTCCCTTAATTTATTTAATGCCGCTTACGCCGCAAGTCCCCGTTCTCTGCGGCGCTCAGCTTTCATTATGGGCCACCATTCGGTAAACGCCAGCACGAGCGATACGCCCAGCGTTATTACCGTCATTGCGATACAGTTCACGAATTCCGCGTGCGCGTCGTTATAGGCGTCGCTGTGATTATTTTTCTTTGACATAAAATGCCTCCATTTTTTTACATTGTTGACTAATTTATTTTAGCATTATATCCAGTTAACGCGGTGTTAAGATACGGGTACGTAATCTATATGCTGTGTTAAAATATATTAAGCAGCTATTGGCACAATAATATAAAAAACGGGAGCATGCTTGAGCAAAGCACTGATATGCTTGAGGAGCGGCTATAGCGCTTTTAAAAAGAATGAACGGCAGTACTATAATTGACTTTTGAGCTGTTTTTTAGAAAGTTTTCTTGCATAAAAGCAGTAAGCGATAATAAAAACCACCGTGCACAGCGACCAGATCACGGGTTCGGTAATACATATTCCCAAGTAACCAAGCCCCGGCACCAACAGCCACACGGCTATAATCTTTCCCACAAGCTCCATCAACGCCGACACCAGAGGGATCACCCTGCTTCCAAGCCCCTGAAGGGCGCTGCGCAGCACAAAGAAAACGCTTAGCACATAGAAAAACGGGGCGTTTATATTTAAATAAAGCATTGCGGTATCTATCAAGGCCGTCTTAGTTGTGCCCGTCATGAGCGCGATGAACTCTCGGCCAAAGAATAAGGAGCCCATAAGCATAACGGTAGCCACGGCGAAATTGAAAAGCATTGTATGGCGAATTCCCTCGCGCACCCGGTCGTCCCGCCCAGCGCCATGATTTTGGCTTGTGAACGTGGCTATTGCAACGCCCGCTGAATCGGTAAAGGTACAGACCATATCTATCACCTTTCTTGCGGCCGTGTGCGCCGCTATGGTCATAGTGCCCATGTGATTTATCGCGCCTTGCAGGGTCATTGTGCCCACATCGACCATGCAGGACATCACGCCCATAGTCAGCCCTGATGAGGCAAGCTCGCCAAACGGGATAAGGCGCAGGGCAAAATCCTTGCGCGCGGGAAGCAGCGCCTTATTTTTTTATAAATATATATGATCGCCGCCGCAGCGGACGCCGCCTGGGAAAACACCGTCGCCACCGCCGCTCCCGCCACTCCCAGGCCGAACGTTCCAACCAGCAGAATATCGAGGACCACGTTGAGCACGCTTGAGAAAATCAGGAAATACATTGGCGCGCGGCTGTCCCCAACCGCCATCAGCGCGCTAAAGCAAAATGTAAAGGCGGCGGTGAACACAAGCCCGCCAAAAATGATCCGCAGATATGTGCAGCTAAGCTCAAGAATATCGGCGGGAGTGCGCAGAAGAATCAATATCGGGCGCAGAAAAATAAGGCTTGCCGCAGTAAGAAGCGCAATTACGCCAGCGGCCAGCAAAATGCTCCCCGCCATAGCTCTATGCAGCTCGTCCGTCTTTTTTGCGCCAAAGAATTTTGCGATGATAAGGCCGAAGCCATTGAAATTGCCACGCACAAAGCCAATGAGAAAAGTAGACACCACCGAGGCCGCGCCCACGGCCGCCAAGGCCGATTCCCCAAGCACTTGTCCCACCACGGCGGCGTCCACAAGACTATATAGCTGTTGAAATACGCCAAGCACCAATATAGGGAGCATGAATTTAAGTATTGCTTTGATGGGCTTTTCCGTTGTAAGCATATCTATACCTATTTTCTCTCCCCAATTAATAAGCTTAACTTATCTGATAAAATTCGTCGCCTGAAACGGCTCTTTTTCCGGAAGGCCGTATTTTTCCTTGCCAAGGGCTATGCTCTTTAGCAAGAACGTCATGTTTCTTGCAAGCGTTCTCATGCTCTGCAAGCCTTCGGCGTCCTTTTCCGCCTCTCCTGCCTCGCGCCCGTGAATGCTGTTCCAATACTGTCCGGACGCTACCGGCATACCGGCAATGGTGAAAAACTTGTTCAATTCATCGAACGTGGAGGAAAGGCCGCCTCTGCGAGCGGCAACAACGCTTGCGCCCACCTTCATGGTTTTATCGAAGCGCGTGCTGAAAAACAGCCTTGTTAAAAAGGCCACAAGCGTGGCGTTTGCCGACGCATAGTACACAGGGCTTCCCACGACCAAGCCATCGCAGGCTTCAAATTTAGCCGCCGCTTCGTTAACAACGTCATCAAAAACGCATTTCCCCGCCGCAAAGCATTTTCCGCACGCTATGCAGCCGCGGATTTCTTTATTTCCAATATGCACTAGCTCCGTATCGACGCCTTCCGCCTCAAACACCTTCGTCATCTCCCGCAGGGCAATGGCTGTGTTGCCATTTGCTCTGGGACTGCCGTTTATAAGCAATACCTTCATTTTTAACTCCGTTCCGCCGCCATACGAACGCGGCATAATAAAGCATGCGTTTCATCGCGCTTATTAGATGATTATATGGCATAGAGTTGACTCCAAGTCAAGTCGTTTATAGATAATATATTTTCATGTGCTGTACGAGTGTCAAACATAGGTAACACATATCGCGCGCTAATGCTAACGCCTCTTCTTTAAATTCATCGCTGTACTTTGTTGTCATTTTTACACCCCTTATCTTTTTCATTATATCATCTTGGAAATCGTGGGTGTCCTGTTTTATGATAGTAGTCCATTATCAGGATTTTTTGTTGAACGCCTTAAATATCTACTCTATACGAATAGCGCACAAAAAAGCCATTGCAAAGCAGTGGCTTTTTTATTTGGTACACTATTAAAGATAAAGGGGCGCGAAGGGTCGGCCGCGCGAGCGCGAGCCGAGCCGATAGCCGATTTCTAGCCCATGAGTGCGCACGCGAAAATATATTATCTATAAATGTTGAGGTACAATACAAAGGTAACAAAAAAGAGCAAGAGAAAGTTCCAAATTTGGTATAATGGAATCACTACACACCAAAAAGCCAAAGGAGGAACAAACTCTTGCAGAAACAGGATACAACACCAGCGCGTTTTCGTCAACAAATGTTGAGTTACGGGCAGACGCATAGCGCGACAGAAGCAGCGATACGGTATAAGGTGAGTCGAAAAACATACTATAAATGGCTAAAAGTATGGGATGGGACACGTGAGAGCTTGGCAGATCGTAGTCGCCGGCCGAATACGTCGCCAAGGAAGACAAGTGAAGAGGATATTCGGAAAGTCCGCAAAAGGTTAAAGCAATGCCGGTGGACGGATATATTGATGGCATATCAGCTATTGGTAGAACGAGATGGATATAGCGGCAGCTATGGGGCATTTAAGCATATCGCGGCAAAGCTCAAAGCGGAAAAGCCAAAGAAAGTGAAGAAGAGGAAGCAGGCAAAGCCGTATCAACGGGCAGAGTACCCAGGGCAGAAGGTTCAGATGGATGTAAAGTTTGTGCCGGCAGAATGCGTAGTAGACGGAAAGAAATACTATCAGTTTACGGCGGTAGATGAGTGCACACGTTGGACATACCGACAAATGTTTGAGGAACACAGCACATACAGCGCTAAGCAGTTTTTGATGGAACTGGTAGCACACGCGCCATTCCCGATACGGATGATACAGACGGATAACGGCACAGAGTTCACTAATGCTCTGATTGTAGTCAAGGCGAAGCACAAGACCATGTTTGAGCAAGCCTTATTGGATATGGGAATCGAGTATCACCGTATCAGGATAGCAACGCCGAGACATAACGGCAAGGTAGAGCGGCAGCACCGAACGGACAGCGAGCGGTTTTACAGTAAGCTAAAGATGTACAGCCTTAAAGACGGACGCAAACAGTTGGCAGTATATCAACGGGCATCGAATAACCACATTAAGACCTGCTTGAACCTTAGAAGTCCCAATGCTGTTCTGCAAGATTATCTTGCTGTGATGTAGACGGTGAAAAACGGTAGTCAAGGTCTTGCGAACAGGTCTGTCCGCAAGACTGGAGATAATTATGACAATTTGGAGCCCACTGTCAAGGTCGGGTCGTATTTTCTTGCGAAAATCTCCACCCTTCCCTTGACAGCTTCTCTTCAACGTAATGTGTTACCTATGTTTGACGCTGCAACAACGCCGCATACGGCCTGCTTATGATATTGGCGGCGTTCCCTGCATCGATAGCGGGCACAAAGTATACAAAGGCTCTGTATTCCTTTAACATGGAGCATATCAATGAGGAAAGGCAGTTGGGCTATTGCCAAAGCGTCGCAACGGATAAGGCATATATGCAGCAAATGCGCTTATATAATACGGGAGCAGTTTTAAAGGAGAAATATAAACGGCTGTGGAAAGAGCTATTTAAGCAAAAGAGCGGCATAGCGCGGCGGCGAGCGATAAGCACGGGTATACTTGAATGTCTCCCTGAAGCGGTGATAATATACGCCGGCATAAGCATAGCCTTAGGCGTGCTTTCAGGCAATTCGACCATAGGTGATTATTCGCTTTATACAGGATTGCTGGGGCAGCTTTGGGCTTCGATATATTTGTTATCGTCCTCGGTGATACAGATATATGACAACAAACTGAAAATCGAAAACATTAAGGTGGTACAAGGTCTAAAGAACCATGTCGAGGATGCGGGCGCACTTGATCTAGGTGCAATCAACTCCATAGAGTTTAGGCATGTGAGCTTTGCATATCCGGAAACCGAAGCCTTGGTGCTAAACGATGTGTCTTTCGCCGTTAAGCAAAACGAAAAAATAGCGCTCGTGGGTTTAAACGGCTCAGGCAAATCCACGCTCATAAAGCTTCTGCTTAGAATGTATGAGCCGACGATCGGCACGATCCTAATTAACGGGCATGATATAAAGGAATATAAGCTTGCTGCGCTTCGTGTCAATTTCAGCGTATACTTTCAATCGATGTTCAATTTTTGGTTTACTATAAAGGAAAACTTCATACTATCGGATGACGGTAGCGCCGATACGGATGCCTCTATATTAAGCGCTCTAAACATGAGCAGTTGCGATGATATACTAAAAAAAGCGAACAGTTCCTTGGATACGAGCGTAACAAAGTTCTTTGACCCTGACGGCATAGAGCTTTCCGGCGGGCAGTATCAGAAGCTGGCTTTGGCGCGAACACTTTATAGGCGTCATTCGGTGCTTGTGCTGGACGAGCCTTCGGCAAATCTTGACCCAAAGGCCGAGCATGATATATTCGAGTCGCTTAAAACGTTTACCGACGGAAAGATTACAATATTTACTTCACACAGGCTATCTAACGTGTTCCTTGCGGAGCGTATAATCGTCCTCGAAAACGGTGCGATAATCGAGGATGGCACACAGGCGGAGCTGCTAAAGAATAAAAACAGATACGCAGAGCTATATAGGTATCAGCAAGAGAAATTCCTTGTTAAGCAGGAGGTGTAGTGTCTGTATGCTCATTGCGCTTATTGACGACGGCATAGACGAAACGCTGTATAAAAACGTTAAAGTGAAACATGATTATGTCGTCTCGCGCAGCGGACGCATAGAAGCACGCAAGCAGAGTATGCCTATTATAACCGATCATGGCACGACCTGCGCGGGAATAATTGCAAGTTATGTTCGAGACGTCGAGTTTTGCAGCATACGAATATTCAAAGACGCGCGCCGCAAAACCACATGCGACGCACTTATTGCTGCGCTCAAATGGTGCGAAGATGAACGTATACCCATAGTGCATCTTAGCATAGGCACGATATATATAACGGATTATGAAAGACTTCGACCGATAATCGCACAAATGCTCGATAGGCGGCAAATGATAGTAGCGGCGCATAATAACATGGGCGGCATTTCATGTCCCGCGTGCATAGGCGGCGTGTTCGCCGTGGTTGCGGACGCGCAGCTTAGCGGCTGCGAATATCGCACGGAGATAAGTGAGTATGGGCAAACTACATTTCATGCAAGCGCTGCGCATGTATTAACCATGCTCAATGGTCAAGAGAGACTAACACAGCTTTCAAACAGCTACGCTGCGCCGACGATAACAGCTCGGATATGCGAGTTGCTGCAAAATAAGCCTCCGTTCTTCATGTCCGTTGCACAAGTTATGCGCGAGCTGTGCAAAAATGAGCCTATTGTCTTCCGTAAGCCGGACTTTCTCAGCGAAGCATATATTATCAATCATAGCTCAACAAAGTTATATGACCGGCATTTGATATTCAAGCCTACAAATGAAGAAAACTCTCTCGACTTGGCACGAAGCGTTATTTATCTGCCGTCCAAGGATGAGTGTGCTCAAAAGAGCATATCTGAGCTGCGCGCTTCTTTTCACGAGCTTGATAAACTTGTCTATTGCGGCGAAGCGAGTGTTGATAGCGCAAAAGACATACTCTTTTGGTCTGAAACGATGCACCGTCAATCGGATGCTATACCTATTCCTCAGGATATTGATTGTTCGATAGTTTACTTTATAGGGGAAGGCATCGACGTTTTTGAAGTTCTTCTCAAACAGCGTGAATTATTCCTTTCAGATGGTTACGATTGCATGTGTATAAGCGATAATGATTACTCATATCTTTACGGCATCGAGTATACCCCCAACACATGCAAGGCTGCCCTTAACGCAAGGCTGAACCGAATAACACAAATGCACAAGCCGGATGCTGTATTATGCACTTTTACTGATACGAATGTAAGCGCCTATTGGAAAAATGTGTATACAGTAACGTTATGCCGCTCAAACGACCGACAATATTATGAAAAAAGCACCAACCGGCTTAGATATGCTTTGAGCAATGATTGGGGAGATGATGAGATGCGAGAGATTTGGAGGAACGTGGTTACGGGTGGAGGTGGATAAGCGGAGCGAAATCGCATTGTGAGATGGCGAAAACCACAAAGCGGCAGATCGAAATCGTGTTTTCAGGCTTGTCACCTAGAATTGCTTTTATCATTTTTGGGTAGCGTCGGGCTTTTGGTTTATTGTTTTTCATTTCTTGAAAATGTTTTCTCGCATCATCGGCGGAGATCCATCCGTATTTTTCGCCGGATTCTTTCCCTTTTGCAAGCTCGGTGAGCAGCCGCGCAGTCGCTTTTGATTTCATGTTGTTGTTTTGATTTTCCATATTTATGCCTATAACAACGCTTCGAATTGCCGCTTGGCATACAGTATCCTTCGTATCTCCACGGTTTTGTCGTTTACGACGTAGAACACGATATAGCTTTTGACAAGCAGTGCGCGATAGCCCTTTAATCTAAGCTGCGGATTCTTAGCAAGCGGGCAGCGCATGGGCATGGTTGAGAGGCTATTTATCTGCTCGACTATGAGATCATAGTAATCAAGCGCAGCGTCGGGGGACAGCGTGTTTAGATAATCGACCACCTCCGCAAGGTCATTCTGCGCTGACGTGAATATCTTCACTTTATACTTTTCCATGCACCTTTGTCCTCAACCGCTTTGCGAAAGCATTGAAGTCCACGCCCTCTGCGCCTGACGCTATTTCAGCTTCGGCTTCCGACAGCTTTGAATAAAGCTCAAGCTGCGCCATCTGCTTTTCGTATGCCTCCATGCTCATAACTACCATGTCGCCCACCCCGTTGCGGGTGATGAATACCGGCTCGCGTGTGGCTCTGCACAGCTCGCTTATCTCGTTTGAGCTGTTTCTTAAGTCTGATATGGGACGTATGTTAGGCATGTGTTCACCGCTTCCTTCTCGTTATTTATGATATTATATTATCATAATATTGAGAGGTATTCAAGATGCTATGCTTCTGAGCAGCAATATTTGTTTGACGCTTCGCCTTACGCATATCGCTGAGCTTTTTGTGAATATCCTCCGACTGCTTTTCTATATCCCTGCACAGAAATATCTCAGCCCATATAGGTCGCAGCTGCTCGTTTATCTTCGTAATCGCCGCCTCGTTTTCGGGCTTGCGATATAGCTTTTTTCGTTGTGAAAGCAGCGGCTGCGTTTGCTGTTGAAGTTCGGATATGCAAGTACGAAGCTGCCCTACGGTCTCAAATCCTGTGCGCGAGAGATACCGCATTTGGCGTATACGGGCGTTGAGTTTATCCACATCGCTCTTTAGAGCTAGGTTATCGGTCGGCTCTATCCGTCTGCCCGCAGACCGCGCGCCCATGCGGTGAAGATAGTCGAAATACATGGCGCGTAATTCATTTAGTGAGAACGCTGATTTTAGTGTCGTGTGATAAAGGAATATACAGCGGTACTTGGCTTTTCTCTTTTTCTTGGGTGTAAACGTATATCCCTCCGGCGGATCTTCGTCGAGGAAGGTGTATTCGTAACCGCGGCTGCCGCGCTTGGGCTCTATAACGGATAGACCATTTTCCTTGCAAAGCTCGTCGGATATTCTACGCACCTTCATATATAGCTCGCGCTCGTTTATATAGTATTAGCGGGCATGTAAAGCACCTCCGATAACTGTAATTGTTAATAAATTAAAAACAGGAACTTTCTTTGCCTAAGAGATGAAAAAAGCCGCCCTGAGAGGTCAAAATTGACCCGTCAAGACGGCGTATTTCCCAAAATATCTACAGAATTTGCGGTAAAATTTTTCACAAAATCAGAGTACGCAAAAACCCAGGCGCTACCTGGGTTTTTCGGTGAAATATCTTTTTTGTTAAAAAAGTTTGCGCTGTATAAATTGAATGGATATTCCGGAGCTTTGTTTAAAAAGCCCGGAAAATAGGCACTTTTGAAAACTGATAAACAAAAAGCCCGCACCGCTCATGGCAGTGCAGGCTGTGTAGTTATTCCTCATACCTGAGTTTCTCTGCTATCTCTATCCCCATCTTAAAGCGGATGTTGATTTGTGTTTTTGACATGACCGTAATGCTCTCTATGTAGTATCTTACCAATTCATCATTGTAGGCTTCAAGGTCAGGTTCTTCGGTTTTGAGCCTTTCCATCATCGCATCGAATCGTGTGTGCAGGGTGTCCCGCGTTATATCCGATTGTTCCAGCTTTTCAGCTTGGGCGTGCAGAGCTGCTATCTCTGCAGCTAATTCCGCAAACTTAGCGTCAAAGTAGTCCTCGGCGGCGCCGCTCTTTGTAGCGAATTGCACTAGCTTCATCATAGCTGCATTCTTTTCTTCTATCCGAAACTTTATGCTTGTCACATCCCCGTTTGCAGAGGATGCAAGCGCGGCGTTGAGAGCGTCTTGTATGCCGGCGATGAGCTCGGCTCTATTAGCAAGCAGCAACCGCATACCCCGAAGTATCGCATCATACAGTACGGGTTCAGGGATAGTAGGTGAATGTTTGCAGAGCTTTTTGCCTGATTCTAGCCGCGATATGCAGCGCCACACGACACGCTTATGATTGCATGAGGTCCATGTGACACGGCGGTATGGTGTATCGCATTCCCCACAATGCAGCAGTCCGGATAGAGCATATTGGCTTGTAAACCTACTGAAGTTTGTTTTGGATGGTTTAATCGTGATTTTAGGCATACTTCGTCTGCGAGCCATTTCCTCTTGCACCCAGTTGAACATCTCACGTGAGACGATAGCGGGATGATTATCCTTGACATACACTTGGGGAAGTTCACCATTGTTTTTCTTTACTTTTTTGCTGATGCAGTCGCTGATATAGGTTTTCTGCAGAAGAGCGTCGCCGCAGTATTTCTCGTTTTTAAGAAGTGATAGCACCGTTGCAGGTCTCCATTCATCCCCGCCTGTGGCATTTTTGATTCCTGCTTCCATAAGTTCTTTACATATTTGAAGAAGGCTGCTGCCCGCAAGGTAGGAGCAGTATATTTGGCGAATAACTCTTGCATCCTCAGGGATAATCTCGGGC
>CAZZNN010000034.1:7012-13981 GCA_964655605.1 uncultured Oscillospiraceae bacterium | reverse complement strand
TTGGCAAGGGCGGCATGAGCTGCGAGGAGCTTTCGCAGATAGTCGGCACGATAAACTACGAGCTGACGTGCTTGGTTACGCCAAGGACGAAAAGAATCTACATCGTGAAATAAATGACTGAGGTCATTTATTTCCCTTTAGCGGGAAATGCATGGCTGAGGCCACACATTTCCCTGAATCGTGAATCCCCCCCAAAAGCCTTCCCCTTGAGGGGAAGGTGGCGCGAAGCGCCGGATGAGGTGGCCCGCCCGCAGGCGCTCCCACCCGCCAAGGCGCGCCCCCGGAATCCCCCCCAAAGCCTTCCCCTTGAGGGGAAGGTGGCGCGAAGCGCCGGATGAGGTGGCTCGCCCGCAGGCGCTCCCACCCACCAAGGCGCGCCCGCCGCCGTGCGGCGCAGCGCCCTCCCCACCCCCTACAGGAGGCTCAACATGCAATGGCTTATACTCACAATACTATTACTTTTGCTTATATGGGCCGCAATATCCTTGCGGTTCGCATTCGTGCTCACGCGGCCAAAGCGCGACACGCTTGAGGACGGTATCGCGCTTGAAATCGAGCGCGGCAACCTCGTTCCGGGCGAATACGACACGTTTGCACGCGAGCCGTTCTCCTTCAAAACCGGCGACGGGCTCAAAATCAACTGCTTCCGTCTGCCATGCGGCAAGGAAAACCCCAAGGGCACGGTGATAATCGCGCACGGCTACACCGCGAGCCAGGTGCACCTGCTAAAAAACGTCAAGCTATACCATAAGCTGGGCTTTGACTGCGTCACCTTCGACCAAAGGAGCTGCGGCACAAGCGAGGGCGTTTACAATACCATGGGCGTATTGGAGCGCGAGGATCTAGACAAGCTGTATAAAATCGAACGCTCGCGCATGCGCGTGATGGGCAAAACGCCCAAAACCGGCGGCATAGTGGCCACGCACGGCGAGAGCATGGGCGCGGCGACGGTGGTTTTGCACGCGTGCCTGTGCGCTCAAAACGGCGCTCAGCCGCCGGATTTCGTGGTGGAGGACTGCGGCTTCGCGAGCCTTATGGATCAGGTAAGGCAAACCACGCGTGAAAAGGCGCACATTCCGCTGTGGCTTGTGAAGCCGCTCGGCATAGCTTTCGTTAAATTTTTTGCAGGATACGACATTCGCCATGTATCGCCTGAGGTGGAGCTTGAGGCCAACGGCGATGCGCTTAAAGCAACGCCCATGCTCTTTATCCACGGCACGGCGGACAAATTCGTGCCTGTGGACAGCGTATATAAGCTTTACGCGGCCAAAAGCGGCAGGAAAAAGCTTGCCGTTTTTGAGGGCGCGGAGCACGTGAGGAGCATATCGCACGACAGGGCGGGCTATGAAAAGGCGGTTAGAGATTTTCTTGAAGAAAACGATAAATAAAAGACTTTGTCTTTTATAGGGCCTTGCGGATTTATCCGCCGAGCGTAAACGAATAGCGAGAATATTTTGCCGACGCAAAACCACCCACAATTCCCAATATCAACCTACGGTCAAAATTTTGAAAGGAAGCTTTCGCAAACGAAAGCAATGGTCATGAGCATGAAAAAATTATTCATCAGCGCGGACATCGAAGGCACGTCCGGCATAGCGCACTGGGACGAAACGGAGAAGGGCAAGGCGGATTACGCCTATTTCGCCAAGCAGATGACGAGAGAAGTGAGCGCCGTGTGCGAGGGCGCGCTTGAGGGCGGCTATGGCGAGATAGTGATAAAGGACGCGCACGACAGCGCGAGAAATATAGACCCCTCCGGTATTCCCGAGGCGGCGCGTGTGCTGCGCGGCTGGGCGAGACACCCCTACTGCATGATGTACGGCATAGACGAAAGCTTTGCGGGCGCCGCTTTCACAGGCTATCACAGCGCGGCGCAGTGGCCGACGAACCCGCTTTCGCACACCATGACGGGCAGCGTGAACTATGTGAAAATAAACGGCGAGCTCGCGAGCGAGCTTATGATGAACTGCCTCTGCGCAAGCTACGAAAATGTGCCCATAGTGCTCGTTTCGGGCGATAAGGGGCTTTGCGACTGGATAAAAACAAAGCTTCCCGAGCTTAGCGTCGTCCCCACAAACGAGGGCGTAGGCGGCAGCGCCCTAGGCAAGCACCCCAATGTGACGGTGCGCGAGCTAAAGGCCGCAGTACGCGGGGCGAAAGGCTATATGTACCCCATGCCGGAGCATTTTGTGGCCGAGATAAACTATAAGGAGCACCCCGCCGCCTATCGCGCCGGCTTCTACCCCGGCGCAGAGCAAATAGACGCCCGCACCGTAAAGTTCGAGGCGGACGATTACATGGACGTGCTGAAGTTTTTCATGTTCGACCTGTAAAAACAAGCGGACGCTTCCATTAGAGCAACAATGATTCGCAGGCGCCGCATGATTTTCGGCGCCTTTAATACGTCAAATAGAGAAGTGTCGTATGATACCAAGACATTGACATACTGCGCTGCAAAATGGTATCATATAATACCACGACGTAAGGAGGAAACATCGGTGCCAAGCAAAGAATACCGGGTCAAGCTTGTACTTGAAGATCTGCGCATGGCGATACAGAATAAGCGCTGTATCCCGACTGAGCGCAAGATCAACTTAGACACCCTGGCATTGCTTGGCTGGCTGTGGGACGATGCGTTTGACGAGATGCAAAAGCTTACGTTTGCGGATTATGTAGCCGGGCCGGTTGAAGACGAGGATTACCCGCTCGACGATGATCTTTGGATATTTAAAAGGATAATTCAGGGCTATGCAATCTATATTAAATTTAAAGTAAGATATTTATCGGACGGGTCAGTTTTGGTAATAAGCTTTCATATTGATAGATGATAGGAAAGCGCTAAGCTATCAGGAGGAAAAAATGAAAGGGTTCTGCATAAATTGTCTTGACGAGGTTGTGCTCGATATTGTGGAGCGCGAGGAGACATATCCTGTCAAGGGCGAGCCGACCACTATTAAAGCTAGAAACTGCGTATGTGCTCAATGTGGCAAAGAAGTGTGGTTAAAGGAGATCGATGATGAAAATCTCAGGAATGCTTACGCGATATACAGGAGCAAACATGACTTGCTTGAGCCAAAAGAAATTCTACAAATAAGAGAAAAATACGGCTTGTCGCAGGTAGCCTTTGCAAGAGTGCTTGGCTTTGGCGATAAAACCATAGCGCGCTATGAGAATGGAAGCATACAGGACGAGGCGCACAATAATCTTATTATGCTCATGCGTGAAGCCGGTAATTTTGTTTTGCTTTTTAATAAAAACAAGCATAAGCTGACCAAGGAAGAGATTTGCAGGGTGGAATCCAGATGGTTTACATTCATGTGCCCTAAAACAATGAAATATAAGCTTCAAAACGCGAGCTATGATTTTGCTGATTTAAACATGCGGGGCATGACGGATTATTTTGGAATCGAGGAGAGAATAGGATGAAAATAATTAAGAGCACCATACAGTTTAATGGGTATCGCGTCATAAAGGCAGCGTTTACAGCCACAGACGTTATGCCATGCGAGGGTGACGAAATTGAACTGAATCCGGATTTTGTCAGAAGCATCAATAAAATAGGTGACGACGCATATTCGCTTACACTAGGCGTTAAAATTGGCACGCAGGAGTCTGACGATAAACTGCCGTTTATCATTGAGGTGATTTTAGAGGGCGAGTTTACGCTTAAGGGCGAATATAATGCGGATAAAATTATGAAGACCAACGCTGTTGCCATTTTGTTCCCTTATCTTAGGGTCACTTTGTCTATGCTGACAAACATAGCCAATATTAACCCGTTGATACTGCCTACGGTTAATTTGGTGCAAATGTTTGAAAATGAACAAACCCAGGAGAATGAGTAAATCGGGGAAAAACAAATAACAAGCGGCCGCTCCGGCGGCCGCTTTAGCTTGTCGAAAAAGTCCGGGAATGCCAATGGCCGCAGTCCTTGACTTGCGATCCGGCTCCGGCGGCCGCTTGTTTTTATGTGCAGCGGCTTGCGTTTAGATAGAACCACGTTTTGAGTATCGCGGCCTGGGTTTTGCCGTCCTTTATTTCGTTTGCCATCACCATATCCACTAGGGTTTTTAGCGGCAGCTTTTCGACGGATAGAAATTCGTCGTCGTCGGGGTGGGTTTCGCCGCTGGTGAGGTCTTGCGCGAGGAATATGCGTATGTTTTCATCGGTTATGGCCACGGTGGGGAGAAAATCGCCGAGGAAAACAAGCTTCTGCGCGCTGTAGCCCGTCTCCTCGCTCAATTCGCGCATGGCGGCGGCCTCGGGCGGCTCGTTAGGCTCAAGCTTGCCCGCCGGTATCTCAAGGAGCACCCGCTTAAAGGGATAGCGGAATTGCCGCACCAAAATGACCTCGTTTTCATTTGTCAGCGGCACGACGCACACCGCGCCAAGATGCTTTAGCACCTCGCGCACGGCGACGCGGCCGTTTGGCAGCATGACCATATCCCTGTAAAGATGCGCCACCTTGCCCGAATACAGCTCCTCGGAGGAAATTTCTTTTTCAATCAAATCGCTCATTTTGCACCTCATCTATCAATTCATTTTATTCCGGCGCGCCCCGCGCGTCAACGGACGCAATGTAAACTGTTTGTGCCGCCGCGCGTGACGGGGCGTTAGCGTGAACCCGGCGGTTACGCCCCTGCGGCAGCGCGCAGCCCGGCATGGGCGGAGGGCCGCCAGCGGCTGTGGCCAAAAACGGCTGTGGCCAAAAACGGCTGTGGCCAAAAACGGCTGTGGCCGTTGGCTTTGCTGATTGTGTAAATACTCAAACTATTGTATAATTTATTCACATAAGCATATCGGAGGTACGCCATGGAGTTTAGTTTTTTGAGCGACCCGCGCGTTTTCGCGGTAAACCGCATGGAAGCGCATTCCGCGCTCGCGTTTAATAACCCCGAAATATCGCTTGAGGGCGAATGGGATTTCCGCTACGACAAAAGCGCGGCTGAGCCGGGCGAGTGGGGGAAAATATCCGTGCCCGGCCACATAGAGCTTGCGGGCGGCGGGAAATACGGCGCGCCGCAATATATAAACAGTTCATATCCGTGGGACGGCATTTCCGGCGCAAAGCCGGGCGCGCTGCCCGAGGAAAACCCCGTCGGCAGATATGAAAAGCGCATTTTTATACCAAAGGACTGGACGCGCGCGTTTTTGCGCTTCGATGGCGTTGAGGTGGCGCTTATGCTGTATGTGAACGGCGAATTCGTCGGCTACAGCGAGGATAGCTTCACTCCCGCCGAGTTTGACCTAACGCCCTTCGCGCGCTTCGGGCAGGAAAACGAATTGCGCGTGGACGTTTTTCGCTTCACCACCGCCTCTTGGCTTGAGGATCAGGATTTCTGGCGGTTTTTCGGCATTTTTAGACCCGTCGCGCTGTATACGACGCCCAAAACGCATATTTTCGACGCGCATGTTTCAGCCTCGCTTTCAGACGACTTCTCCTGCGGCGGCATAACCGCCAAGATAACTTTAGCGGGCGAGCAAAAAGGCTGCATAATTATGCGTGCGGCGGGCGGCGAGACGCGCGCCGAGATCGCCTCGGAGAGCGTCGCATTGACGCTGAGCGTTGACTCACCGCGCCTTTGGAGCGCGGAAGATCCCACTCTATATGAGTGCGCGCTCGAGCTATACGATGAAAACGGCGCTTTGCTGGAAAAAACCTCCGTTAAAACAGGCTTTCGCCGCTTCGAGCTGAAAAACGGCATAATGCTTTTGAATGGCAGGCGCATAATATTCAACGGCGTCAACCGCCACGAATGGTCGGCGCGAAACGGCCGCGCGGTGAGCGTGGAGGAGACGCGCGCGGACATAATAAATATGAAGCAAAACAACATAAACGCCGTGCGCACCTGCCATTATCCAAACAGGACGGAGCTTTACGATTTGTGCGATGAATACGGCCTGTATGTTATCGACGAAACCAATCTTGAAACGCACGGCACATGGCAGATAGAGGGACAGGTGCGCGTGACGGAGGATACGCTTCCGGGCGACGGCGAGGCGTGGCGCGGCGCGGTTTTAGACAGGGCGAAAAGCATGCTCATGCGCGATAGAAATCACCCGTCCATACTTATATGGTCGTGCGGCAACGAGAGCATGGGCGGCGAAAACATAAAGGCGATAAGCGATTATTTTCACGGTGCGGACAAAACGCGCCTCGTGCATTTTGAGGCGGACGGCCTTTCAAAAATCCCGCTCGAGAGCCCCTTTGCGCATTGGCGCGAGCTTGAGATAAGCGATATGGTGAGCAAGATGTATTGGCCGGCGGCCAAAATAGACAATTACCTTTTAAGGCATACCGATAAACCCTTTATATTGTGCGAATACGCGCACAGCATGGGTAATTCGACGGGCGCATTGCATAAATATACTGATTTGCTGGATAAATATGAGCAATATCAAGGCGGCTTTATATGGGATTATATCGACCAGGCGCTATACGCAAAAATCCCTAACGGCGAGGGCGAGTACCCGGCCTACGGCGGCGATTTTTGCGACAGGCCGAATGACTATAGCTTCTGCGCGGACGGCATAGTTTTTTTCGACAGAAAAAATTCGCCCAAAATGCAGGAGGTGAAGGCGTGCTATCAGCCGTTTGAAATAAGCGTTTCAAAAACCTGTGCGACGATAAAAAACAGGCTGCTTTTCACCGACCTATCGGAGTTTGCGCTCTCTTTCACGCTCGCGTTGGACGGCGCGGAGGCTGAAAGCGTCACGCTTGAGCGCGCGTGCGCGCCGGGCGGGAGCGTCCAAGTGCCGCTGCCGTTTTCGCTTTTGGGTGAGGGCGAAAACGCCGTAACCGTGCGCGTGACGCTAAAGCGCGACGCCGCGTGGGCGAAGGCGGGGCATGAGATCGCTTTCGGGCAGGGCGTTTTTGGCGAATACGCGCCGCGCGAAAAGCCCAAGTCGCCCATCTCGTTAATAAATGGAGATATGACCCTTGGGGTCACGACCCTCGGGGTCACGACC
>CAZZNN010000034.1:0-6912 GCA_964655605.1 uncultured Oscillospiraceae bacterium | reverse complement strand
GGGGTCACGACCCTCGGGGTCACGACCGAGGGGGTCACGACCGAGGGCGTCACGCCGCGCGAGACGAGCGCGCTGATGAGCAAATATCCGGCGGGGCTTGTGTCATACAAAAAGAAGGGCGGCATGGAGCTTATAATAGAGCGGCCGCGCCCGTCGCTGTGGCGCGCGCCCACGGAGAACGACACAGCATGGCAGGAGACTTATGAATACGCAAAATTTTCAACGGTGAAATACGCCAAGCCTTGGCTTGAGGGCGTTGACGCGGGGCTGGACTTCGCGAGCTTCACGCTTTCCTACGCGCTTGCGTGGAGCGGCGAGAAGGATTTGGAGCTAAAATATGAGATTTCGGGCGACGGGAGCGTTACGCTAAAGCTAAAATGGCTTGGCGAAAGCTGCTTCGTGCCTGAATTTGGCGTGCTTTTCACGCTTCCCGCCGAGCTTAACGAGGCCGAATACTATGGCATGGGGCCACAGGAGTGCTATTGCGACCGTGAGACGGGCGCGCGGCTTGGGCTGCACAAATTCTCCGTGGAGGAGAACGTCACAAAATACGTAATGCCCGAGGAGTGCGGCAACCGCACCCGCGTGAGGTACGCAAGGCTATTGGATAAAAACGGGCGCGGCGTGCGTTTCACAAGCCAAAGCGCAGGCGGCATGGAGTTTTCAGCGCTGCCATATACGCCGGAGCAGCTTGAAAGCGCAAAGCATATCTATGAGCTGCCCGCCTATACAAAAACCATAGTGCGCTGCTCGCTTAAACAGATGGGCGTCGCCGGGGACAACACCTGGGGCGCGCGGCCGCACGAGGAATATTATGTTAAAATCGAAAAAGGGACCGAGTTTGCCGTGAAGATGGAGGTGGAGGAATGAAGATATTATTGGTGTGCGACCAGTTTTTTGACGCGAACAACGGCATGACCATATCCGCGCGGCGCTTTGCAAGGGAGCTTGTGCGCCACGGGAATGAGGTGCGCGTGCTCGGCTTTGGCGAGCCGAAAACGAAGGATTTTGTGCAGGGCTATTTTCTGCCAAAGCAATATATCCCCATATTCGATAATCTCGTCTCAAGTCAGGGCATGACGTTTGCAAAGCCGGTGATGAACGTGCTAAGCGAGGCGCTCGCGTGGCCGGACGTGGTGCATTTTCAAACGCCGTTTATTTTGGCGATGGAGTGCATAAGGCTGCTCAACGAGCTTAAAAAGCCGTATACGGCGGCGTTCCATGTGCAGCCGGAAAACATCACCTCAAGCGTGCATCTTGGCAAGGCTGTGGTGCTAAACGACCTTATCTACTACTGGTTCAATACGTCGGTCTTTCGCTATTGCAAGCACATTCACTGTCCGAGCGAGTTTATAGCCGCGCAGCTTCGCGCGCACGGCTATAAACAGCGCCTGCACGTTATATCAAACGGCATAGACCCAGATTTTAGCTATGCAAGGCAGGAAAAACCACCGGAGCTAAGGGATAGATTCGTGCTGCTTTCAACGGGGCGCTTCTCGGTTGAAAAGCGTCAGGACGTGATAATCGAGGGCGTTGCGAGGAGCAAATACAGGGAGAAAATAAAGCTCATGCTCGCCGGACGCGGGCCAAGGCGCGATAAGCTCGCCGCGCTCGCGCTGGCGCGGGGCGTCGATGTTGACATGAGCTTCCACAAAAAAGAGGAGCTTATAGATATTATCCACACGAGCGACCTTTATGTGCACGCGGCGGACGCGGAGATAGAGGCGATGGCGTGCATGGAGGCGTTCGCGGGCGGACTTGTGCCGGTTATAGCGGATAGCCCCATGAGCGCGACGCCGCAGTTCGCGCTTGACGAGCGCAGCATATTCAAGCATGGCGACGCGAAGTCGCTCGCGGAGAAAATAGATTATTGGCTCGACAACCCGTCCGAGCGCGAGCGCATGGGCAGGGAGTATTCGCTGTCCGCTAAAAATTACAGGCTCGACGCGTGCGTAAGAAAGGCCGAGGAAATGTTTAAGGCGGCGATAGAGGAGAATGAGGCGGCTGAAAATGCGGCAAGGACACACTTGAGTTTTTAGGCTTAATTGTGACACCTTTTAAAACTCGGCATAAAGCGCGCGTAAGTGCGCTTTAATGTTTAATTTGGGTGTGCTATAATTATATATCGGCGGATAGCGCCCAACTATATGATGGGGCGGATACCATACGCTCCCCGCATTATTTGGAAGGAAAGCACACAAATGAAACGCATACTCGCGATAACGCTTATATTTTTAATGCTGCTCCCGCTCGCGTCCTGCGCGAGCCGTCAGGAGCCGGTATTGGCGGAGCCAAAGCCCACCGCCGCGCCCACGATAACGCCCACGCCGTCGCCCACGATAGCGCCCGCAATAGCGCCAGAGGTGAGCGAGACGGACGATGAAAACGTCAGGCACATTCTCGTAAATCAGCTCGGCTACCGCTTGGCGGACACGAAGATAGCTTTCATTCGCGGCAGCGCGGTGGGCGCGAAATTCATGGTGGTGAACGCGGATAACGAGGTTAAATATGAAGGCTCGATAAATGAATCCATATTCGACCCCGCCGCCGACGAAACCGTGTATCACGGCGATTTTTCTAAGTTCCGCGAGGAGGGGGAATATCGCGTGGTGGTGGAGGGCATAGGCCAAAGCGATAGATTTGTTATCGCGGACGAGCCGTACACGGCGCTTCTTGGCGACGCGCTGAATTATTTCACAACCGCGCGCTGCGGCGTTGAGTGTCTCTGTGTTGAGAGCAAATGGACGCATGAGGCGTGCCACACATATATGGCCACTGGCAGCGAGGAAAACATCATTCTGGACGTTTCAGGCGGCTGGCACGCCGCGGCCGACTATAGCCGCTGCGTTATTCCGGCGGCAAAGGCCGTTACGGATATTATGCTCGCATATAAAAACGGAGCGTCCAAGGACGGCGCGCTGCTAGACGATATTGCCTACGAGCTTACGTGGCTGATGAAAATGCAGCGCTCTGACGGCGCTGTATATCATAAGGTAACGAGCGAAAAGGCCATTTACGACATAATGCCCGACGCGGACGATCAGGGACTCATACTCTGCCCGCCCTCCACCTGCGCCACGGCCGATTTCGCCGCCGTTACGGCGCTTGGCTACACCATATATAAGGACGTGGACGCCGAGTTTGCAAATGCCTTGCTCCAGGCCGCCAGAGCCGCCTATACATATAATTTGACATGCGATTTTGAGAGCTTCAAAAATCCCGACGGCGTGAAAACCGATGAATATACCGATATTTCCGATCAGGACGAAAGGCTTTTCGCCGCCGTTGCGCTATACATGGCAACGGGCGAAAAGCGCTATCACGATGAGGCCAAGGCGCTGCTGTTCGCGGGCGAGATCGCGTTCGACGGGTTTGGCTATTCGGATATGAGCGGCTACGCGCACCTATTATATCTAAGCCTCGACGACGGCCTTCGCGACGCGGCGGTGGCCGAGGCCGTTGAAAAGGGAGTTCTCGCCGCGGCGGACAAGCGCATGGCGGCGATAGACGCATCGGGCTATAATGTGGCGCTCGGCATGGAATATAAAAGAAACAGCAATATGTATGTGCTGTCGGACGCGGCGCTGCTGCTGCTCGCGGGCGATATAACCGGCAGCGCGGCATACGGGCAGAACGCGAAATATCAGCTGGACTACATTCTCGGCGTGAACGCGCTTGGCGTGTGCTTCGTGACGGGCTATGGCAAGACATATCCTAAAACGCCGCACCACGCCCTTAGCATAGCCTCCGGGCAAACTCAAAAGGGCATGCTCGTATCAGGCCCGGACTCGAATTTGGAGGACAGCGCTGCAAGGGCGGAGCTTGAGGGCTGTCCCGCCGCCAAGTGCTATAGCCAAAGCCAGGACAGCGCCTCGACCAACGGCGTTGCCATATATTTAAACTCCGCGCTCATATACGTGCTGAGCGCTATAGCATAGGAGAATTGAATCCGCATGTGTTCGACTCTCCTGTGCTATAGCATAGAAGAATTGAAACCGCATGGGTTCGACCTTCCTGCGCAATAAACTAATACCATTTGGAGGAAACTCGATATGGCGAACACATTCGATTATATCTATTGGCGGGGCGATATTGATTTTGCCGTCGCGCCGTTTAATCCTGTGGACGCGCTTATATTGTGCCGCCTTAGCTATATCCCATTTGACGGCATAGTGGGCGACCTTGATAAAGCGCCCGTGCCGCTTTCGCTCGCGGCAAAGACCTGCCTTGAGCTTGTAAAAAGCGGCGAGCGCGCATTTCGCATGGACGACGATATGCGCCTGCTCGACGCGCTTATATCAGCGCCGCGCTTTTGCGATATGCTCCTTTGCGGCTATGTGAATCGCTTTGACAAGGAGGCCGAAAAGCAGTTTTCAGCCATCACCGCGCTCACGGGCGACGCCGCGCGCTTTGTGGCGTTTCGCGGCACGGACGGCACGCTCGTTGGGTGGAAGGAGGATTTTAATATCTGCTTCCAAACCGCCGTGCCCGCGCAGCTCGACGCCGTTGAATATCTTGAAGCGTCCGCCGCGTGCGACGAGCGCCCAATACGCGTTGGCGGCCACTCAAAGGGCGGCAACCTCGCGGTGTACGCGTCCGCGTCGTGCTCGCAAGGCGTGAAAGCGCGCATAAGCGCCATATATAATAACGACGGGCCGGGCTTTAATTCGCAAACGCTCGAAAAGAAGGACTTCCTCTCCGTTATCCCGCGCGTTCACACATTCGTGCCGCAGTCGAGCGTGATAGGCATGCTGTTGCAGCATGAGGAGGATTTCACAATAGTTCACTCGGAAAATATGGGTATTTTGCAGCACGACCTGTATTCATGGCATATAACGCCCAACAGCTTCGTTTTTGACGAAACCACAACCAATTCGAGCCAATTCATAGATATGGCGCTGAAGGACTGGCTCACAGGCATGACAAGCGAGTTTCGCGGCAAATTTATTGACGGCGTTTACGCCATACTCGCCTCGTCCGACGCGACGACATTGGGCGAGCTTGTAAGCGGCAAGAGCGCGATAGCCATTATAAAGGCGATGAAGAATACCGATGAGGAAACGAAGGAGCTGCTCTCAGAGGCGTTCAGGATACTCCGGCAGTCCATGAAAAAAGCGCTGCCCGTGCAGCTTGAAAAAATACACAAGCGCTATGTGGAGGCACGCGCGGCGGAGAGCAGCCGAGTGGGCGCGGCGGAGAGCCGCAGCGTATTCGTGCGCAAGCCGCGTGAGCTGGCCATGAATCAAGCGGGGGCAAATAGCACCAAAAAGAGTGCAGCGATGCACCAAAAATAATGCAACTTAAATCATTACGGAGGGGAACAATGGAAGCTAAATTGCAGGGAACATTTTCACAGCTAAGCTATGAGCGCGCGGACGTGGGGCTTATGACGCGCGAGCTTAAAAAGACGCTCGCGGAGTTTACGAAGGCTGAAAGCTATCAAAAGGCGCGCGAGTGCTATCTTAGGATAGATAAGCTCATAGGCGCGGCGCAGACGGCGGGAACCGTTGCGCATGTTAGAAACAGCATAGATCTATCCGACAAATTCTATGAAAAAGAGGTCAATTACTATAACGCGGCCTTTGCAAAGCTTATACCGCTGAGCAAAAAGCTGTATAAGGCTATGCTTGAGAGCCGTTTCCGCGTTGACTTTGAAAATGAGTTCGGGGATATATTCATCAAACAGATAGAGGCGCAGTACAGGCTTGCCAACAACAAGCTGATTTTGCCAACCATACGCGTTGAAAAGCTCAAAAGCGAGTTCAACAAGACGGTTGCCGCCTGTTCATGTGAATTTCGCGGCGAGAAATGCAATTTCTACGGTTTATTAAAGCATATCCAGTCAACCGACCGGCAAGAGCGCAAGGAAGCGTTCCTCGCGTGGGCGAAGCTATATGAGGACGTTTCGCCAAAGCTGGACGAAATATTCTCAAAACTCGTGAAGCTGCGCGTTGGCATGGCCAAGAAGGTGGGATTTGAGTCCTTTACGAAGATGAGCTATCTTGAAAGAGGGCGCTATGATTACGATGAAAAGGACGTTGCCGAGTTTCGCGAGAATGTGCGCAAATATATAACGCCCGCCTGCGAAAAGCTTTATGCGCAGCAGGCGCAGCGCCTTGGGGTGGAAAAGCTCAAATATTATGACGAGCAGCTCGTATTCCCCGAGGGCAACGCCGTGCCAAAGGGCAGCAGGGACGAGCTGGTGGCGGCGGCGCAGACTATGTACCGCGAGCTTTCGCCTGAGACGGGCGAGTTCTTTGACTTCATGTCAGAGCATCAGCTTTTCGACCTTGAAACCAAGCAAAACAAGCGCATGGGCGGCTATTGCACAATGCTGGGCGAATATAAAGCGCCGTTCATATTCTCCAATTTCAATGGCACGAGCGCCGATGTGGACGTTTTGACGCATGAGGCGGGGCACGCCTTTGAGGCGTACACGGCCTCGCGCATACAGCCCATTGCCGACTTCGTTTTTTCCACCAGCGAGATAGACGAGATACATTCCATGACAATGGAGCATTTCACATATCCGTGGATGGATAAATTCTTTGGCGAGAACACGGAGAAATACCTGTATCTCCATCTTTCGCAGGCGCTTGAGGTGATACCGTATATGTGCTGCGTGGACGAATATCAGCACAGGGTTTACGAAAAGCCCGAAATGACGGCTATGGAGCGCCGCGCGGCCTGGCGGGGAATAGAGAAAAAATATATGCCGTGGCGTGATTACGACGGCAACGCTTTCCTTGAAAACGGCGGGTTCTGGATGCAGAAGCAGCATATTTTCCTCTATCCGTTCTACTATATCGATTATGCGCTCGCGCAGACCTGCGCCTTCCAGCTTTATATCAAAATGCGCGAGGACAGGGACGCGGCGTGGCAGGATTATTTGAGGCTGTGCCGCGCGGGCGG
>CAZZNN010000033.1:7422-14241 GCA_964655605.1 uncultured Oscillospiraceae bacterium | reverse complement strand
GACGAAAGCCATTGCTCTTTATTTTGTCATTAAAGCTTTAACAATGTTTGTTACCGCCACCGCCACGAGGAAGAGCACCCAGGTTATGTGCCACGCGCCCGTGAGGAAGCTTAGAACTATGTATATAACCACCGTAAGCGACCAAATAGCGCCGGATATGGTCTTGAACGAGGAGGCGTTGTTGTCCTTGGTGGAGTTGAACTCCTTGAACTGCTCAACGACCGTGTCGTCCTGACGGGTGTATTGCTTATTGGTCATGCTGTTGAATATCAAAAGTCCGGTTGCTATCGCTATCATTAAAAACATCAGCACTACGCCTACTGTGGACTGTATCGCGATAACCGGCACCACGCACAGCACATAGAGCGAAACCGCTATCGCCACGAACATCGCGCTGCGCTTTCTCGCCTCCGGGTTTGAGCGGGGATAGGAAGCGTCGCCGTATTTGAGCGCGCCAATGAGCTCGCTGATATCGCCTATGCTCGCTATTGTTATATTGTATGCGGCCTCCTCGGTCTTGCCAGAAGCCACCATATCGTGATATTTGTCTATGAGATTCGTTACCATTTCTTCCTTGAGCTCATAAGCCTTTGCGCTTTGCGGGGCGGAGGCAAACAGCCCTTCAACGTGTTCACGAATTTTGTTTTCCATAAGTTCCTCCATTATAAATACTTTGCTCTCGCTTGCGAAAGCTGTGGATTACATGCAAATTCTTAATTTGCCTGCCTTAATAGCTTATCTATCAGTTCCTTCGCCTCGTCCCACTCGTTTGTGAGCGCGTCGTAGGCCGTTCGCCCTTCAGGCGTTATTGAATAATATCTGCGCCGCGCGCCTGTAGTCTCGTCTCCCCAGTATGAGCATATAAAGCCGCATTGCTCAAGCCGTCTGAACGCCGAATACAGCGTCGCTTCCTTTAGTTCGTACTTTCCGCCCGTTATGCGGCTTATCGAGCGGTTTATATCGTAGCCGTAGCTGTCCCCATTCATAAGGTGCGCAAGGATTATCGTGTCCGTATGCCCCCGGATAAGATCCGATGTTATCGCCATGAAATACTCCTTTCAGGAAGTTACCTCCCGTTTGCGTGGTACATAAAATCACTAGATACCTCGCCTGTCAAGGTATATTTTTAATAAAAGTATAGTGCTATAATAAATATACTAAAGCGAAGGAGCAAAGAAATATGTCGGACGTAACAGTGGGCTTATATCCCGAGGATAAAAATGAAATGTACGCGCTGCTTGAGGCGCAGCTAAAGGCGCTAACCGAGGGCATAACCGAGTGGCTGCCGAATTTTGCTAACGCCTCCGCGCTTTTGTGGGGCGCGCTTGAGGATATAAACTGGGCGGGCTTTTATATAATGAAAAATGGCGGGCTGCTCCTGGGCCCGTTTCAGGGCAAGCCCGCTTGCGTGAGAATAGCCGTAGGCAAGGGCGTGTGCGGCACGGCGGCGGAGCTCAACGCGCCGCAGGTGATAAACGACGTGCATCTTTTCCCGGGACATATCGCGTGCGACTGCGAGAGCAACAGCGAAATCGTGCTGCCGCTAAGCTATAAAGGCCGCGTTGTGGGCGTGCTGGATATAGACAGTCCGCGCCTTGAGCGCTTTGACGATGGCGACCTTGCGGGTCTAACGCGCCTTGTTAAAGTGCTTGAGAGCGCGTGCGATATGGAGGCGCTGCTGTGACCGCGCGCGATACCGCGCTTGAGGCTCGGCTTTCCTCGCTCGATGCGGCGGCGCGCTACAGCTTCGGCGCATTTGACGTTTTAGACAGCACCAACGCCTATTTAAAGACGCTGGCGGCTCAGGGCGCGCGCGAGTGGAGCGTCGCGATAGCGGCCTTGCAGACGGCGGGACGCGGCAGGCTTGGACGCAGTTTTTTTTCGCCCGGCGCGACGGGGCTTTATATGAGCGTGCTTATAAAGCCGTCCGCCTCCGCCTACAGGCTCGAAGCGCCAAAGCTTATAACCGTGGCGGCGGCGGTCGCGGCGGCGCGCGCGATAGAGCGGCTCTCAGGCCGGGAGACGCAAATAAAATGGGTGAACGATATTTATGTTGGCGGCAAAAAGGTTGCGGGAATACTCGCTGAGGGCGTTATGGGCGCAGGCGGCCTTGAAAGTGTGGTGCTCGGCATAGGCGTGAACCTTTTTGAGCCTGAAGGCGGTTTTCCAGATGATATAGCCGATAGGGCGGCGTATCTTTTTGAAGACGGCGCAAGCGACACGCGCGCGGAGCTTGCCATAGCGTTTTTAGATGAGTTTTACGCGCTCTACGCGCGTTTAGGCGAGCGCATGTATATGAGCGAGTATCGCCAGCGCTCGTATCTCACGGGCAGGCAGGTGGAGTTTGAGCGCGATGGCAAGCCGTTTTTAGGCGTTGTAAAGGATATAGACGGCGACGCGGCGCTCATAGTAGCCTTGCACGGCGGGGGAGAGGCGCGCCTGAGCGCGGGCGAGGTGAGCGTAAAGGTCCCAAAAATAAACAAAGCCGACTCGAATTGAGCGGCTTTGTTATTTTGATGGCTTAGTTGAGAGCGTCCTTGAACGCCTTGCCGGCCTTGAAAGCGGGGGCCTTGCTGGCGGGGATGTCTATCTTAGCACCGGTGGAGGGGTTCTTACCCACGCGAGCGGCGCGCTGACGAGTCTCGAAAGAGCCAAAACCTACGACCTGAACTCTGTCACCCTCTTTAAGAGCGTCTACGATAGCGGCGAAGGTTGCGTTTACAGCCTGTTCGGATTCTTTTTTAGTGAGCCCGGTCTTAGAAACAACCGCAGCTACCAATTCACTTTTGTTCATTTTTACCTCCTATAAATCGGCAATATTTATGCCATAGATTATACCCATCTTTTCGGCGTTGTGCAAGGAGGTTACAGCGTTTTTTTGCTTTGCGGGGCAAAAGATTTTGTTATATTTGCCCGAAAATACCGCACTTTGCCTTTCATGCCCGTTTGTGCTATCATGATTTTTAAGGTTTGTCAATACTTTGGAGGTTAAAACGCGTGAAAATCAGCATTTTTTTAGGCGGGCCACGCCGCGCGAACACTTTGGCGCTCACCAGATATTTTAAGGACGAGCTTGAAAAATGCGGCGCTTTGGTTGCGCTTACAGCGCTTTCCGATAAAAAAATAGCCCCGTGCAAGGGTTGCTATGCCTGCCAGCAGGTATCAAATGAATATGGCTGCGTTCAGCGCGACGATATGCGGCAAATTGCAGACGAGATAATATCCGCCGATATAATCGTTTTTGCCGCGCCTATATACACATGGTATTGTCCGGCCGATATGAAGGCAATGCTCGATAGGCTCTACGGCATGAATAAATTTTATGGCAAGGGCAGCGGCTCGCTTTGGGCGGGCAAGACCGTGGCGCTGCTTTTAACTCACGGCTATGACGCGCAATATGCCGCCGAGCCTTTTGTAATGGGCATGAAGCGCCTGTGCGAGCATTCAAGGCTCATGTACGCGGGCATGTATTCCGTGCGCGATACAGACGATCTTGCATCGTTTACAACTGTGCAGGCTCAAAACGGCGCGCGCGTGTTTGCGCAAAGGCTCATAGCGCTTGAAGGGCGCAAGCAGGCGGCGCTTAGCGCTCAGGACGCGCCGATAACAAAGGCGGGCTTTTCAATCCGCGTCGCCATTGACGAAAACGACAGCGCCTCCGCAAACGAGATATATTCCCAAAGCTGGCGCGCGGGCTATAAGGGCGTTTTAAGAGACGATACGATAGATAGCGTCACGGACGACGGCTGGCGGGCGCAGTTTGAAAATAATTTTGTTACGAATAGATATATGCTTTCCATAATGAGCGCCGAAGGCAAGGATATAGGCGCGTGCGCCATAGGCGTAAAGCAGGGCGATGAAACGAACTGCACGGCGGAGATAATTTCCTTTTATTATATAAAGGAATATTGGGGCAAAAAGTATAACGGCCTCACCTATGCAGAGCATCTTATGCGCTACGCGCTGGCGGTGATAAGGCGGCAGGGCTATAGGAGCGTTGAGCTGTGGGCGCTCAAGGGAAACGCGCGCGCGATAGCTTTTTATCAAAAATGCGGCTTTTCGCTCACGGGCGGCGAGCGTCGGCTTTCAATAAAGGGCGAGGCGATAACGGTGGCGGAGCTTAAAAAGGATTTGTAATGAAATATATTACTATTGCGGCGTTGTGCAAAGCGCGCCGAGATGATAGAATAGCACAGTTGCAAGCGCTGAGCGCTTTGAGCACATTTGCTTTGCGCCGGAAATGGAGCTCGGCGCGTTTTAGGACGCGCCCCGGTGGAGTATGAACAAGCCAAAAGCAAAAATATTTGCGATTGGAGTTGTGTTGAAATGGAAAACAATAAGCCGCAGGGCGGCGAGAAGAACGGTTTTTGGGGGAAGGCTTGGGAGGTAATTAAAAAGGGCTTCGACAGATATTTCATAAAAGCGCTGTCGGGCATGGCGTTGGGCCTGTTTTGTTCGCTGATAATAGGCTTGATATTGGAGCAATTCTCAAAGATACCCGGACTTGAAATTTTAAATCAGCTTGCGGACGTTGCCAAAAACGGCTTCGTTGTTGGCGCGGCCATAGGCGCGAGCGTTGCAAACGGCATGGGAGTGAAGCCGCTGGTGCTGTTTTCATCGGCCGTAGTGGGCTCCATAGCCTATACTGTGAGCGGCGGCGGCCCCGTGGGCTGCTTTGTGGCGGCGGTAGTCGGCTCGGAGGCGGGCAATTTTGTGTGCGGAAAAACCCGCGTGGACATCGTGCTCGTGCCTCTTGTTACGATAACTGTCGGCGGGCTTTTATGCCTCGTGATAAACCCCGGCATACAGGCGTTTATGACCGCCTTGCAGAATTTTATCGGCGCTGCCACCGAGCTTACGCCGATACCCATGGGCATAGCGGTATCGGTGCTGGTTGGGCTTGCGCTCACCGCTCCCATATCCAGCGCCGCTATATGCGCGGGACTTTTCATCGCTGCCGACGGCGGAAGCCTTTCGCTTGGCCTGCAGCTTGCGGCAGGCGCCGCTACGGCGGGCTGCTGTGCGCAGATGGTGGGCTTTGCCGTTATTAGCTGGCGCGAAAATAAGTGGGGCGGCCTCTTGGCGCAGGGGCTTGGCACGAGCATGCTTCAGGTGCCGAATATAATGCGCCACCCGCAGATACTCATTCCGCCGGTCGTCGCCTCCGCGATAACCGGGCCAATATGCACCACCATTTTGCAGATGAAAAACGCGGGCGCCGCGGCTGGCATGGGCACGAGCGGCCTCGTTGGCCTGTTTGGCACATGGGGCGCCATGTACCCCGCCGAGGACGCTTTTACGGTGATATTGAAGATGGTTATTATATTGATAATTGCCCCCGCCGCGATAAGCATATTGGTCAATGAGCTTTTAAGAAAGATAGGCTGGATAAAGACTGGCTATATGACATTGCCGCAATAAGCTAAAACAGATAAACGGCGCGGCTCAATAAAACAGCATAGAGTTGTTTTAGAAAAACGGCATAGCTTTCGGGCTATGCCGTTTCTCCGTTTGACAGGTCATATTGATCCACTCTGTAAACTGGGGATTTATCTCACTCTTTTTTACAACAGATTAAGAAATGCCCATCACTTTTTGAAACGAGGTATGCTCTTTGTCCAACGGCTTCCAAGTATTCCATAATGGTATCTTGTCCTTGCTTTTCAATCTTCATAATACCGTATGATGTATGAATTTTTGCTTTCCTTGAAGTAATGTCCAAGTCAATGATATAGGGATCAGGATAAGCAGAGTGAATAACAGAGTCCCAAATATACAGCATTCCGCCAAATTTAAGAACACGCACTGCTTCCCCAATTGCTTTTTTCTGTGTATCGTTGTCCATATACATCAACGAATAGAAGAAAGTAACATTGTCGAATGAATTATCTGAGAACAATAACTCTGTTGCGTCCATCAGAAGCTTCTCGCAGCAATTTGGCGCCTCATTCAATTCTTCCTGAGAATTGTCTATGGCAACAACTCTATCTCCATAGATTTGACCAATAACACATTCTCCTCCACCGCCGACATCAAGAATTGAGCCTATTATGTTCTCTTTAATCTCTATCTTCATATATTCACCTACAAATTCTGGTTTATTGGTTAGCCGCCTAATATAAATGCAGCGTCAGTAAATTCTTCAAGACCTTTGGTTTTGTCACCCATAAAGATGAAACCGTCTGTGTTTTTCAAGTGTTATCCTTCTTTAAAATTCCATTCCATCTATGCAATTATCATAGACAAAACCTTTAATCTCATCCATATTGCCGGATTCGTAATACTGTACCAGCAATATAGTAAAATCCCTTTGCAATTCAATAGGCACTGTCAAAATTCCTACGCCATTTGCAATCATAACTTGATTTGCAGCCAACATGCTTGTGCGCTTGCTGCCGTCAAGGAACATTTGCTTGCGCACAAGGTATAATCAGTATATCAGACTGTATCTAAAAAATCCACATTGACAGTTGATTTTTCGTAGGCCGCATGATATTACCTTTGTCTATCACTTGTCGCCACGCTGCTACTGACGGATACCATGTTGAGCGTTTTTTAGATACGTTACAATCGGACGCTGCCAACTTTATAAAATTTCTTTCATAGATATTTTCAGAATACCGCCCAACGGGAAATAAAAAACCGTTGTTGTAGCGGTGGCGTTCATACGCCCAAACAAAGCAGAGTAAATGCAACCTCATTCCCTATGAAGTGATTGAAAGAGCAATCACAGGCGATACCGACGCGCTCCTTGCGGTACAGGATACATAGGCAGACTAAGCGGAGGAAACGCCGATATGAAAGAGCGATTAAATGCGA
>CAZZNN010000033.1:2462-7322 GCA_964655605.1 uncultured Oscillospiraceae bacterium | reverse complement strand
TACATAGGCAGACTAAGCGGAGGAAACGCCGATATGAAAGAGCGATTAAATGCGAAACTGCTCATGGCGGTTTTGAAGTTCCGATTGGATTATCAGCCGCAAAGCAAGTAGCAAAGCCATGAAAAACCGTCAAGGGCCAAGATGAACGGCTACGCCGCCCTTGACGGTTTTCCATTCTCCGTCCCGCTTATCCCCGTGCAACCCCCGGTTTCCCCCGTTGAAAAGCAGATTTGCTGGTCAAAAATGACCGGTTGCGTGTATTATTCTTGTGTAGTATTCTATAAATACAAAGGAGATTGATATGGAAGTAACAAAAAAACTTTGGACGCGGGATTTCACAATAATCACGCTCGGCACGGTGGTGTCCATGCTAGGCAACGCGCTGAGCGGCTTTGCCATCGGCCTTCTCGTGCTCGACTACACAGGCTCAACATTTTTGTATGCCATGTTCATGGTGGCCTATTCGCTGCCAAAGATTGTTATGCCTTTCCTCGCGGGGCCGTATCTCGATAAATTCTCGCGCAAAAAGGTGATATATACGCTCGACTTCATCTCGTCGGGTCTGTATGTGCTGCTTTATTTCATATTAAACAGCGGCGTTTTCAATTTTGCGCTCCTTATAGGCTTCTGCCTGTTGATAGGCTCGATAGACAGCGTATATCAGGTCGCTTACGAAAGCTATTACCCAACGCTCATACCCGAGGGCTGCTTCTCAAAGGCATACTCGGTATCGAGCATGATATATCCGCTTTCCGCCGTTATGGTTTTTGTGGCGGCGTATTGCTATGAAAATACGCTCATAGGCTTGCCGGTGCTCTTCCTGTTCAACTCGGTGACGTTTTTTATCGCCGCCGTGTTTGAAACGCGGATAAAGGCGGACGAGAAGCATCTCCGCAAGGACGATAAGCGCTATAATCTAAAGGAATATATGGCCGATTTCAAAGACGGCATGAAATATATAAAGCTCGAAAAGGGACTTATGGTGATAACGGCGTATTTCGTGATAAGCACGCTCATGGACGGCGCGTCGAGCACGCTTTTGATGCCGTATTTCAAAAACGACCCGTCGCTGGGCGTTATGAATTACACATACGTTATGGGCTGCTCCGTATTGGGCAGGCTAATAGGCGGCTGGGCGCACTATAAATTCAAATATCCCAAGGAGAAAAAATTCGCCATCGCGCTGGCTGTATATATTGTGTCGAGCATTATAGGCGGCACATTCCTTTATACGCCCATGAAGGTGATGATGCTCATGCAGTTCGTTTCGGGCTTTATATGCGTCACCTCATTCAATATCCGCATTTCGAGCACTCAGAATTATGTGCCCGATACAATGCGCGGCCGCTATAACGGCACCTTCCAAATGCTGTGCACCGTGGGCAGCATACTTGGGCAGCTCGTATTCGGCGCTTTGGGCGATACTCTGCCGATAAAACCCATATTCCTCGTATCCTACGCGTTTTGCATACTTGCGGCGATACTCATAGTCTATCGCGGCAGAAAGCATGTTAAGCCCATATACAATGTCGAACTGTAAATCTAAAGACCGCATAAAGGCGACCCGCGCGGCCGCCTTTTTTATTTGCCGCAGCGCTTCCGAATTTTTTGCATTAGTGCCATAAAACAGCATAAGAAATATATTTACATTTACAATTAACTAAAAAAATATTATTTATCTAGCAGCGCAACGGCGTTGTTTTCTTCGCCGCCGCGCCGTCCGCGAAAGGCCGGTTACGCGCGCCGTACCCGGCTGTTTTCGGCGCGCTGCGGTTTGCCTGCCCGTCTGCGGGCATAATCAAAACGGATATAAAAGGAGCAAAGTATCTTATCGATATACAAATACTTTCATTGACAAAGACGATAAAAATGCTCATAATATACTAGATGCGTAAGTATAGCTTAATACCTTTATAGCTATGGCGCCGGGTGATATACATGAAAAAGCGGGACCTGTTAATAATAGCTATAGCGCTCGTTGCGGCGGGCGCGCTTTACGCGCTCATGGGCGTATCCAGCGGCGCGGATGCTGGCGGCGCGGCAGGCGAAGTGATAGTATTTCTTGCCGATAAGGAATATGCGCGCGGCAGGATAGGCGAGGATAAAACGATAATAGTTGAGCAGCCCGATGGGAAAGTGAATGAAATAGTTATAGATTCTCAGGGCGTATACATGAAATATTCCACATGCCATAATCAAAACTGTGTTGAGCAAGGCAAGCTCACGCTTGGGAACACGGCGGGGCTCGCGCTTAAAAATTGGATAATCTGTCTTCCGAATAAGGTGAGCGTTGAATTGGTGAGTGAATGAAAACGAAAAGGCTCGCGCGTCTCGCGCTTTTAACGGCGCTTACGCTGGTCTTAGGCTATATAGAAAGCCTGCTGCCGATAACGGCGGGCATACCGGGCATTAAAATCGGCCTTTCAAACGCGGTGCTGCTTTTTGCGCTCTATTTAATAGATGAAAAGAACGCGGCGCTGCTGATGGCGATGAAGGTGCTGCTTTCGGGCTTTCTTTTCTCGGGGCTCAGCGCAATGCTGTATGCGCTCGCCGGCGGCGCGGTAAGCCTGGGCGTGATGATAGCCGCAAAGCGCCTTATAAAAGACGCTTCGGAAATAGGCGTCAGCGTATTGGGCGCGGTCGCGCACAATATAGCGCAGCTTGCGGTGGCATATTTCGTATTGGGACAGGCGGCGGTTTTCGGCTATGCGCCCGTGCTTATAGCGGCGGGCGTTGTTGCGGGGATACTCACGGGCTTCGCCGCGAAGGGCGCGCTGAGGGCGCGGAGAAATTTTGATTGAGGTTTACCCGTATTTCGGGTGATATTTATAGGAGGGACTGTTACAAAATGAAGAAACAACCACCAGCATGGCTGGCGCTACTCATAATAGCGCTTGCCGCGGGACTGTTGCTCGGCCTTACAAACGAGATAACAGCCGACAAGATCAAGGATCAGGCGGACGCTGCCGCCGCGGCCGCAAGGCAAGCGGTTTTGGAGGCGGATGAGTTTGAAAAGCTCGACGTGGCCGAGGGCGCGGCGGTGGATAATTGCTTTGCGGGCAAGACCGGCGGCAATATCGTTGGCTACGTTTGCCAGATAACCGTAAAGGGCTATGGCGGAGCGATAGAACTCACCGTCGGCATGGATACCTCCAAAACGGTGACGGGGATCAGCGTTGGCGGCTCAAGCTTTGCCGAGACTGCGGGTCTTGGCGCGCGCAGCAAGGAGCCGGAATTTACCGATCAATTCAGCGGGGTCACAGCGCCTTTGGAGCTTAGAAAGGGCGATGCGAGCGGCAATAATCAGGTTGACGCCATAACTGCCGCCACCATAACTTCAAGCGCTGTTGTAAACGGCGTAAACGCTGCCGCAGAGTATATGAGCTCGCTCATGGCAAGCTGATTTAAGGAGGATGAGGGGATTGCGAACTTTTAAATTCGATGGCGGCATACATCCTATGCACGCCGACCATGAGGGCAAAAGCCCAACTAGGGATATGCCCATACAGGAATTCGTATCCGATACCATGTGCATACCTATGGCCATGCACCTTGGCGCGCCCAGCGAGCCGTGCGTAGCGGCGGGCGATTACGTTAAGCTCGGTCAGGTGATAGGCACGCCCGTGGGCGGCCTTGGCCTCCCGGTTCACGCGAGCGTGAGCGGCGAGGTGGTTTCGGTTGAGAAAAAAATGTATACAGGTGGCGCGCCCGTGATGTGCGTCACAATAAAAAATGATTTCCAAGACGAGTGGGTAGAGGGAATAAAGGGGCTTGGCAACGTTGAGTCCGCCGATTGCGCCGCCATAATTCCCGCCGTTAAAAACGCGGGCGTGTGCGGCATGGGCGGCGCTTCGTTCCCGTCCCATGTGAAGATGGCCGTGCCCGAGGGCAAGCGCTGCGACATAATCATAATCAATGGCGCCGAGTGCGAAACATTCCTCACCGCTGACGACAGGCTCATGCGCGAAACGCCTAACCGCGTGGTGGACGGGCTTCGCGCCGTTATGCGCGCGCTCAATGTGGAAAAGGGCGTAATAGCGATAGAGAATAATAAGCCCGAAGCCATAGCCGCGATAGAAAAGGCCGCGTCAGGCCGTGAGGGCGTTGAGGTGGCAAGGCTTAAAACCAAATACCCGCAGGGCGGTGAAAAGCAGCTCATAAAGGCCGTTACAGGCCGCGAGGTGCCATCTGGCAAGCTTCCGCTCGACGCTAACGCCATAGTGTTTAACGTTGCAACGGCGGCTGCCATAGCCGATGCCGTTACGGACGGCACGCCGCTCATTTCACGCGTGACTACCGTTACCGGCTGCGTGAAAACACCCAAAAACCTCAAGCTTCGCATAGGCACCATAGTGGCCGACGCGGTGGGCGAGTGCGGCGGCTACAGTCAGGATATAGGCAAGCTTGTTTTAGGCGGCGGCATGACCGGCCTTGCCGTGCCAAACGACGATGTGCCTCTTGCAAAAGCTTCCGGCGGCATAGTTGCCTATAGCGTCAAGGACGCGCCTCACACGGAGGAGGGCGCTTGCATAAGATGCGGCCGCTGCGTTGAAGCGTGCCCCATGCGCCTCAACCCATACAGACTAAAAAATCTTTGCGACTCCAACGAGCTTGACCGAGCCAAAGAGGAGAGCGCGCTGGACTGCATAGTTTGCGGCTGCTGCTCTTATGTTTGCCCGGCGGAGCGGTTTATAACCGCCTCAATTAAAAACGGCAAGGATAAAATAATGGCCGCGGCGAAAGCCAAGGCGGAAGCGGAGAAGGCGAAAGCCGCCGCTCAGGCCGCGAAGGGGGGTAACCAATAATGATGAGAGTTTCAACAGCGCCGCACATACACAGCGGCGTAACCACCCGCCGCGT
>CAZZNN010000033.1:0-2362 GCA_964655605.1 uncultured Oscillospiraceae bacterium | reverse complement strand
GGCGGCGTTATGTTCGGCGCGGTGTTCATGGCGACAGACTATACAACAAGCCCCATGACGGCTGTGGGCCAATATATCTATGCTGCCACGGCCGGCCTTATAGTTGTGATAATAAGGCAGTTCGGCGCGTACCCTGAGGGCGTTACCTATGCAATACTTCTTGCCAACGTCCTCACGCCCTTGATAGATAAATATGTAAAGCCTCGCGTGTTCGGTCATGAGAAGGCTAAAAAGAAGGAGGCGCAGGCATAATGGAAAAGCGTTCTATGAAAAGCGTGTTCTTAAACGGCGTTATCACCGAAAACCCAACATTCCGTCTGGTGCTTGGCACCTGCCCCACGATGGCCATAACCACAAGCGCCATAAACGGCATAGGCATGGGCCTTGCGGCAACGGCGGTGCTTATCGGGTCCAACCTCGTTATATCGCTGCTGAGGAATTTTATACCGGATAAGGTGAGAATACCGGCGTTCGTTGTGGTTATATGCACGTTCGTTACGGTGGTGCAGATGCTCATGCAGGCGTTTTTGCCGGATCTGTATGCAAGCCTTGGCATGTTCATTCCACTGATAGTTGTCAACTGCATAATCCTTGCGCGCGCGGAAGCTTTCGCGAGCAAGAACGGCCCTGCGGCGTCCGTGTTCGACGGCCTTGGCATGGGTCTTGGCTTCACTATAGCAATAACCATAATAGGCTGCATTCGCGAGCTTCTTGGCAATGGCTCCATCTTTGGGCTTGACGTGTTCGGAGCGGGCTTTGAGCCGATGATACTCATGGTGCTTGCACCGGGCGGCTTCATAGTGTTCGGATCGCTGCTTGGCATTATGAATTTTCTCATGGACAGAACCGCTAAGAAGGGAGGCGACAAAGCATGACATACGGAGGATCAACAGGCATTTTGGGCATTTTGCTCTTCATGGTGAGCTGCATACTGTCCCACAACTTCATCTTCTCGCGCTTCCTTGGCTGCTGCCCGTTCCTTGGCGTATCAAACAAGGTGGAAACGGCGGCGGGCATGGGTTTGGCCGTTACTTTCGTTATGGGTCTTGCGTCGCTTTTCACATGGCTCGTTTATAACCTCGTGCTCGTGCCGCTGGGGCTAAAATATCTCGATACGATATGCTTCATTCTCGTAATAGCGGGTCTTGTGCAGCTAGTTGAGATGTTCCTTAAAAAGAGCAGCCCGTCGCTGTATAAGGCGCTCGGCATATATCTGCCGCTCATCACCACCAACTGCGCGGTGCTCGGCGTTGCGGTGCTCAATGTGTCCGAGGGCTACAATCTTTTTGAGAGCGTATTAAACGGCATATTCGGCGCGTTGGGCTTCCTTTTGGCCATAGTGCTTATGGCGGGCGTGCGCGAAAGGCTTGAAACCTCAAAGGTGCCAAAGCCCATGCGCGGCTTCTCGATTAGCCTTATTATCGCGGGACTCATGTCCATCGCGTTCATGGGCTTCTCTGGGCTTGTAAAGTGAGGAGGACGCAATGGATATAATGATGATAATTAAAGCGGTGCTCGTGGTTGGCGCGCTGGGAATTCTTTTCGGCATAGGTCTTTCCATAGCGCATAAAAAGCTATATGTGGAGGTTGACCCCCGCATAGAGCAGGTGAAGGAATATCTTGGCGGCGCAAACTGCGGCGCGTGCGGCTATGCCGGGTGCGACGCCTTTGCCGAAGCCGCCGTTGAGGGCAGGGCAAAGCCGTCGGGCTGTCCCGCGGGAAACGCCAAGGCTATAGGCAAGATACTCGGCGTTAGCGTCGAGGCGGCCGAGCCAAAGGTCGCGCGCCTTATCTGCCAGGGCAACGACGGCGTTGCAAAGGAGCGCTTTGAATACGACGGCTATCAAAGCTGCCGTGTCGCAGCGTCTATAGCGGGCGGCTCAAAGCTATGCCGCTATGCCTGCCTTGGCTTTGGCGATTGCATATCCTATTGCGCTTTCGGCGCTATAAGCGTGAAGGACGGCGTGGCCGTGTTTGACGCTGAAAAATGCACAGGCTGCGGCGCTTGCATAAATGCGTGCCCGCGCAGCGCAATAGCGCTCATGGCGGAGGATTCAAAGGTAATAGTGCGCTGCCGCAACAGCGACGTCGCCCGCGAGGCGCGCGCCGTGTGCATGAAGGCGTGCATAGGCTGCGGCCGCTGCACAAAGGAGTGCAAATACGATGCTATCCACGTTGAAAACGGCTTTGCCCGCATAGACGCAAATAAATGCACCCGCTGCGGCGAGTGCGCCAAGGTTTGCCCCTGCGGCTGCATAACCACTGAAAACTAACATGCAAAAAGAGCCGCGCGCTTTTATGCGCGCGGTCAGACTGTCGATAAACCCCGGGATTGTCAAGGGCCGCGCCCTTGACTTATAAT
>CAZZNN010000032.1:0-14293 GCA_964655605.1 uncultured Oscillospiraceae bacterium | reverse complement strand
TAGGCAAAATCTGCAACCTCGAAAAAGTCCGAACAGGACTTTTTCGACAAGCTAAGCGGCGCTGTAAACAGCGCAACAATCCATCAGAATCTTAAAAAGGGTGAATGCCTCGCAAGGTATTCGCCCTTTTATTGCCTTTGTTAACGCTATTGCCCGTCCCAGAGAAAAAACCGTGCCGGACGGCGCGAACGCCTGCGCTTTAGATCATCGCGCGCAGCGCTTATTTCTTTTTTCTTGACATCACGAGCGTCGCCGCCGCGAAGAATATCACGGCAGAACCCAAGAGGATAATTATGCTTGCAAGCGGGGTGACGAGCGTGCCGCCGAAGGAATACTGAACGCCCATTTCCTCGCAGAACTCGCTGAGATACTCGCTCGGCGCGCCCGCGAAGGATTCGTTTAGCATGTCGCGCATCATCACCTCGCGCATAAGCGAAGCGGCGTGTGATATGGGGAACACCTTTATCACCGTCTGCACAGCGTCCGGCAGAGTGCCTATTGGCAGGTATATGCCGGTGATGAAGCCTATGAGCGTGCCTATTATGGTGCTCGCCGTGCTATACGCGCTTATGCTCTTGAATATTGAAACTATTAGGAAAAGCAGCGCGGTGTTGGTGAGCGTCACGAGCAATATGAGCCCCAGTATAGTTACTATAGTTTTAAACGACGGGAAAGGCACGCCCGCAACGGTGAGGTATGCAAGCGCCAGCGCGAACGCGAAGCAGGTCATTATCACGCCTATCAGGTATGAGCTGACGACATATCCGCCGGCAATGCTGGTGCGGCTTATGGGAGCCGCGCAGAAATCCTTATATGTGCCGCGCGCCTTATCATCTACCATAGTGCCAAAAGCGCCCATAGTGGTCGTCGCCGAGGTGACGGCGGTAAGCCCCGCCATTATCCAAAGCTTCATGATAAGGGCGGCATTGGGCAGGTCGCCTAAATTGCTCGTCCACACGTCGCCAAGAAACAGCGCGTACAGCGCGATTATTATGAATACCGCGAGAAGCGAAAAGAATACCGACATCTTATCGCGGAAGAACATGAGCAGATTTCTCTTTATAAAGCCCCTCATTCCCTTATCCCCTTTCCGGTTATGCCGATAAACGCATCGTCCATGGTTCCGCGAAGCACCTCGAAGCCGCGAATATCGTCCTTGACGCTTTCAATTACGGGCAGAGCCGCCATCGTATCCACTATCTTTATGGCAAGCGAGTCCGCGCCCTGCTCATATTCAAGCTTCATGGCCGCAAGCTTTGCCTTCATGGCGCTCATGTCGCTAGGCGTGAGCTTCAATATATCGTTGGCATATTTGTCCTTGAGCGCGTTGGGCGTGCCCTTCGCCGCCACAAGCCCATTGTCTATCACTATAACGTAGTCCGCCTCGGAGGCTTCCTCCATGTAGTGCGTGGTAAGGAATACGGTCATGCCCGTGTCCTTCTGCATGGCCTTTATGGTGTTCCACACGCTAAGACGGGTCTGCGGGTCAAGCCCGGTCGTCGGCTCGTCGAGAAAGAGTATTTTGGGCGTGTTTATTAGCGAGCGCGCTATGTCGGCGCGCCTGCGCTGTCCTCCTGAAAGGCTGCCGTAAGGTCTGTCGATAAATTCCTCTATGGCCGTCACCTTCATCGCGTGGTCGATGGCGGCTTTAAGCTGCGCCTTGCTCAGCTTGTAAAAAGAGCCGCGCACGGTGAGGTTTTCCCGCACAGTGAGAAGCTGGTCGAGAAAGGAGCCCTGAAACACAACGCCTATCTTTGAGCGAATGGCGTCGTCGTCCTGCCCGAGCGTGCTGCCGTCGATTACGACGCTGCCCGAATCGGGCTTGAGAAACGTGCAGAGCATGTCTATAGTAGTTGACTTGCCCGCGCCGTTAGGCCCCAGAAACGCGAAAAGCTTGCCCTTTTCCACATAGAAATCAACGCCCTGTACGGCGTGTATGCTGCCATAGGATTTATGAAGCCCGCATACCTCGATTATTTTTTCCATCTGTTCCATATTATCACTCTCTCCTATATACTACCGGGAGAATTATACATGAATGTGCGGCGGCGCGCAACCAAATCTATATAATCAGCGTAATAAATCCCTGCTCATCGGTTTACTGCGCTTATAACATGGGCTGTAGCAACGCTTCACCAGGGCAAACTGACAATATAACAGGGGCTGTAGCTTTTTATATTGCTACAGCCCTTATTATAGTTATACTACGCGGCGCTTATTTTTTATATCCACACTTGGGGCAAACGCCGTTTTCGTTGAGCGCTATGCCGCACAGCGGGCAGCGGTCGATTTTGTTATGGGTCTCAAACTCGGCGGAGGCCGCGTTGACGCCGCTGGTGAAGGTGAGCTTTGCGATGTTGAGCTTGTCCTTGAGGAGATCGTAAACTATCTTTATCATTCCTTCGACGGTCATCGTCTCCTTGGTCACAACCAAACGGCAGTCGGGATAGGCGGTGGCAAGCTCCGTTTTGAAAGCGGGGCCCTTCATTTTGTTGCTGGGCGCGCCGTCCTTTATGCCCTGCGCCTCGTAAACGCTAAGTATAGCGGGCAGCAGCGGATCGTCCTCTCTTAAAATGAGAGCGTGGTCAAAATTTTTCAGCAGATCCCATGCGGTCTTTTGAATTTCGTTACAGGGGAAAACCATGTTTACGCCTGGCTCCACGGTATCCTCCACCTCTATGGTCAAAACTCCCGTATGTCCGTGAAGATACTGCGCCTCACCCTTAAAGCCATAAAACCTGTGTGCATACTGCAAATCCAACTTAGTAATGCTTCTCATGATAAATGCTCCTTCTAATTTATATATTTACGGGTTGTTCTTCCGCTCCCGCATCAGCGTCTCGTGAGCAAATGCGGCCTGCCTTCCGCATTCGGGACAAATTCCCCTGAACATGATGTCATAGCCGGTAAACCTAAAACCATGAGCATCTTTGATTTGCTTCTCCATATCCGTTATGGGCGGCATATCCACATCAAAGACCCTTGCGCACCTGTCGCACCGCACATGATAGTGCTCGTCGCAGCGATGGTCAAAGCGCTCGGCCCCGCCCGGCACCGTTACCTTGCGTATCTGGCCCGTTTGAGCCAGCCGGTTCAAATTGCGATACACCGTACCTTTGCTTATGGTAGGACTTTCTTTTGCGATTAAAAAATATACCTCGTCCGCCGTGGCATGATCCCTAAGCTCGTTTACCGCCCGAAGCGTCATGGCGCATTGTATCGTATTTCTTTTGATCATAAGTCCGCCTCTTAATCAAACTCTTTCTTTAATAGTAATATATCTCAATTAGGATTGATTGTCAATAGCTATTTTAAAAAAAGAGCGGCCATATTTATGGCGACTCATTTATTGCTTCCTTGATAGCATGACAAACGACCGCCAGAGGGGCGTTTGTCCCCTCCGGCGGTCGTTTAGGGTGGATGATTATTACCCTAGCGTCCTCTTGGCGATATTTTTAAATTCGTCTATCGTGAGCAGGCGCTTTTTTGCTATACCCTCCTGCTTCACCTCGTCCACCATAGCGGCGACCTGCTCCTTCGTCGCAGTCATGCCAAGCTTATCGAGATAGTATTCAACGCTGAGCTTGCCGCTCTTTTTGCCGAGCACCACCTCGCCCTTGCGGCCAAACAACTCAGGGGACGTTGCAAACATCACAAGCGGTTTTTTCACCACAAGATCGACTCCCATGCCCGATTCCCGCGTATAATTGAGTTTGCCTACAACCGGCTTGTTATCCGGTATTGGGCGGTTTGTCAGGCCGCTCACATATTGGCAGACGCTATCGAGCTTATCGAGCTTATAATCATTTTCAAGGCCTAGAAGCACCTTCATGGCCACCATCATCTCCTCAAGCGGCGCGTTGCCCGTGCGCTCGCCAAGGCCAAGCACGCATGTGTGCACCACGTCCGCTCCGGCGCATATAGCGGCTATCTCGTTGGCTACGGCCATGCCAAAGTCGTTATGCGTGTGCGCCTCTACGCATATTCCGTTGCCAAGATGCTTGAACATGCGCACCATATACGCCATAGCATCCGGCAGTATGCTGCCCATGGTATCGAGTATGGTAACGGAATCCGGCGGGCAGTTATCCATGAGCGCTTTGAAATAAAGTTCCAGATCCTCCGGACGCGCACGCGTCGTATCAAATGGTGAAAGCGATACATATAGTCCCTTGCTCTTTGCATACTGTATCCCGAAAAGTGATTTTTCTATCACCGTATCCATATCCCACTTATATTGGTATTGCAGCTTTGGATAGCCTATAGGGCATTCCAATATAACGGTGTCTACCCCGCAATCCACCGCCATATCAATATCCGTGGTCATGGCGCGCACCAGGCAGCCCACATGTTTAAAGCGATGCGGCGCTTTTGCTATCAGCTCCAGCGCCTTGCGATCCTGCGGTGATACCGCCACCATTCCCGCCTCTATGCGTTCCACGCCAAGCTCATCGAGCATTTCAGCTATACGCACCTTTTCATCGACGGAGAACACCACGCCCGGCGTCTGCTCGCCATCGCGCAGAGTGGTATCCTGAATCTCCACATTCGCCGCCATAGCTATGCGGCTGTGCACCTCGTCTACCTGATTATATAGGCTTGTCCACCACATATCAGGCTTGTAATATTCCACCATTTCACCCATTCCCTTTCACCAATTCGATTTTAGGCGTTTCCCTCACGGAGGCGAGCAGCGCTATGGCGCATATCACAAGCGCTCCGCAGATGTAAAACGCATTTTTATAGCCTAATCCTATATCAAGAAGGCTGCCTATGAGCGCCGGCACCAAAAGCGTGCCCGCCTGAAGCACGGCCATAAGCACGCCTACGGCTGTTCCCCTGTTATTCGCGGGCACTATATTGCCCGTCATGGCGATATGCAGCCCATTCCAGCCCATAGCCGAAGCGCCGAACAGGAACGCCACAAAGCCGAGTGCCGCAGCCGCCGTGCCCGCCCCGCTATAGATAAGTCCGGCAAGCGCGCCCAGCGTAAGTACGCCTTCAAAAATGAGCAGCCCCTTGCAGCGGCTTTTGAAAAATCTGTCGCTTATATAGCCCAGCGCTATCCTCGCCGCAGCGCCGCCAACCTGCGACACCGCAAGATAGCTCGCGGCTACAGCCGCGCTTATGCCGCACGCCTCCTGAAGATATAGCGGCATATATGTTATAAGCACGTATTGCATGCCCATATATATGCTTCCGGCGATAAGCAGCCGCCAAAGGTTGCCGCTTTTAAGGAACGCGTTATCGCCCTTCATGCGCGGCGCGTCCGCCCCGCCCTCGGCCTCGCCGCGCTCAGCCTTGTCCCGGCTTTTGCCGTAGAAAGCATAATGGAGCAAAGAATACGCGGCAAGTATGCCTCCCGCGAGCCATATAGCGCTCCGCCAGCCAAAGCTTGACGCAACCGGCGGCAGCACGAGCGCCATAGCCATTGTGCCAAGCGGCACGCCAGTTTGTCTTAGGGATATAGCAAGGCTTAAATGCTCGCTAGCGCACCATGAGTTGATCTCCTTCACGCCATAAGGCGTTGAAACCGCGCAACAGCAGCCCACGAGCAGCAGCAAGCACAAATATAGCGTGAACGAAAGCGCCAGCGACGCGCAGCACAGCATAGCGCACGCGCATACGCCGCATACGGCCACAAGGTATCGCCTGCCGCCCTTATCAAGCAGCTTGCCAAACACTATCGATGAAAGCGCCTGCCCTATGCACGCCGCGCTTGCCATAACGCCTATTTGCGCCTTGTTAAAGCCCAGATCCGCCATTATGAATACGGATAGTATGCTAACGGAGTTTATTACGCCCGATATACACACCTGTAAAAGCGTCACGCCACTTAGCCTGCCCCACGCAAAGCTGCCGCCATGCTCCTTTTCCACCCGTCTCATGCTTGCGGCTCGTTCTCCAGCCCCAATAGCTTGCAGGGATTATCGCGCACCATAATTTCTATCTCGCTTTCCGTCAGGCCGCAGTTGCGAAGCAAGTAGCAAAAAGCGCGCAGGCTTTCAGGCGGCGCGGCGCAATCCACAGCGCCCGCGTCCGTTGAGAGTATGCAGCGCGCCGCGCCGACGCGCTTTATCGCCTCCACCATTTCATAAATATCGCCATGCCCGCGGTTGGGCGTGAGGCCGGAGCTCGTCATTTCGATATACGCGTCCAAATCCGCCATAGCGCAAAGCGCGTCGGGAGTGAAATCGTCGAACCAAAGATTAGGGTGCGTGATAACCACCTTGGCGCCTATGCTTTTATTGGCCTTTAGTATCGCCATGCATTCCTCCGGCGATATGTGTCCAGTGCCGAGCACCGCGTCATATTGCGCCACAAGCTCCATTATTTCAAGCGTTTGAACCATAAGCGCACCGTTTTCATCGGTCGTTTTCAAGCGTGGGCAAACGCCCTTAAAGGCGTTTCTGTCGTTCACCTTTTTTATCCAGTGACCCGCCTGCCCTTTTCTATAGCTGTAATCAGCGTCCACAGTAGGCAGCCACACCAGCTTCGCGCCGCATTTCAGCGCGTAGAGCGCGCTTCGCGGCGAAACGCCGCCGCACGGCTCGTTTAGCACTATGCTGCCAAACACCTCCACTTCCGGAACAACGCGCTGTGTAAGCGCCGCCTTGAACATGCTCGGGCAAAGCTGATCTTTTAATACCAGCGCCCGCATACCATGATCGCGCGCGTCCTCCGCGAGCGCTATACTGTCGTAATAACGCGGAACGAAATCGGGCCCGATATGTATGTGCATATCCACGGCGCCTTCCATTGGCTTCCATTTTCCCTGCATTCTAATCATATTTATGACCATAGCTTTCGTTTACGAAAGCTTCCTTTGCTTTTTTAACGCCCAAAACATTCTTTCAGCCGTTATGGGCAAATCGTTAAATTGTATTCCCGTGGCTCTAAACACCGCGTTGGCTACGGCGGCGGGTATGGCAATATTCGCGCCCTCGCCAAGCCCCTTCGCGCCATAAACTCCGCACGCGCTTGGCTCGTCCTCAACGAATATGCATTCTATCTTGGGTGCCTGCCTCACGGTGGGCATTTTGTAATCGAGAAAGCTTGCGTTGCGCACCCTGCCCTTGCCGTCCGTTATGAGCTCCTCATACAGCGCGCAGCCTATTCCCATAAGCACTCCGCCCTGCACCTGCTGCTCACAATTGGTAAGGCTTAGCACCTTGCCTATATCGTGCGCGGACACGCATTTTTTCACCTGTATCTCGCCCGTAACGGTGTTTAGCTCTATCTCCACCGCCTGCGCCACCTGTAGCCAGAGCGACGTTGGGTATGGAGACTGCCCGTTTTCAGGATTCACGCGTATTACGGAATCCGTCCTGCATTCGCCCTGAGCGAGCAGACCGCCCACATGCCCTATGCCGCATTTTGCCATAAGCGCTTCATAGGATATTTGCTTTCCGCTGCGCTTCACGCGCACGGATTTATCCGCAAGCTCAAGATATTCCGCCGACGCGCCGAGCACCGGCGAGGCGAGCGCGAAAAGCTGCTCGCGCACCTTCCTTGCCGCATCGCACACAGCATAGCCGTCCAAAGCGCCCGCGCGGCTTGAGGTGGTGCCCTCGGTATATGGGGTGACCTCGCTGTCGGGCAGCTTCACCTTCACGTCCTCAGGCTTTAGCGCCAGCTCCTCGCAAACTATCGCCTGCCAAAGCGGCATGCAGCCCTGCCCCATTTCGCTCGTGCTGTTGCACACGATAGCCGAGCCGTCCTGCTCCATGCGAAGCGTTGCAAGATGCACCGAAGGCGCGCCCGTAAGCTTCCACGCGCAGGCTATGCCGCGCGCGCGTAATATGTTGGGCGCAACGGTTTCCACGCTATCTAGATCGCCTATGCGCTTAGCAGCCTTTTCAAGACATGTGCGTAAGGCGTTTTCACGCATTATCTCGCCGCACATATTCTCATCGCCGTTACCAAGGAGAGTGCGTCTGCGAAGCTCCATTGCGTCCATGCCAAGCCTTTGCGCTATATCGCAGGTATGCTGCTCATAAGCCCAGCATAGCTGCGAGGTGCCATAGCCCCTGAAGCTTCCCGCTGGTATCTTATTGGTATAGACGGCGAATATATCCAAATCAACATTATCTATGCGATACGGCCCGGCGGCGGTAAGGCCGCTCTGTCCGGCGACGGTGGGGCCGGTATGCGCGTAAGCGCCGGTGTCGTAATACGCCCTGACCTCTCTTGCGAGTATAGTGCCATCCCGCTTTACGGCGGAGCGGATATACACTACAGCCGCGTGCTTGGAGCCGCCCGCAGTAAATTCCTCCGAACGGTTCATAGCCACCTTCACCGGCCTCCCGTGCGTATGCATGGCGAGGCCAATGGCTATAAGCTCCAGATTGACGCTGTTCTTCTCGCCAAACCCGCCGCCAAGATACGGGACTATGATGTGAATATCCCGCTCCCTCTTGCCAAGCACTCGCGAGAGCGCCTTTCTTATGCGATAGACGGACTGCGTGCTGTCGAATATAGTAACCGCGCCATCGCTCTCTATCCTAGCGGTGCAGCATTGCGGCTCCATGCAGCAGTGCTGCGAGGAGGGCGTTGTGTAGCGCCCCTCGATTATCATATCCGCCTTTGAGAACGCCGCCTTGCAATCACCGTGCCTTAAAACGCGGTGCGTGCAAATATTCGTATCCGGCACATATATGCCAGGCGGATTCATTTGGTAGCTCGCCATATTCGGGTGCACCAGCGGCGCGCCCGGCTCTGCCGCCTCCTCAACGTCCAGCACGGGCGTGAGCGGCTCATATTCAACCTCTATAAGCGCCAGCGCCCTTTCAGCCTCCGCCTCGGTTTCCGCCGCAACCGCCGCAACAGGCTCGCCTGCGAATATCACCTTATCCAAGGCCAAAAACGGCTGATCGTATATCACCCTGCCTATGCGCCAAGGGTGATCAGCGCCCGTGAGCACCGCAATTACGCCGGGCGCCTCGCGCGCCTTTGAAACGTCTATCCTGAGTATTTTCGCATGCGCGTAAGGGCTTCTTAGCACCTTGCCTATGAGCATGCCCGGCAATGTTAAGTCGGTGCCGTAGACGGCCGCGCCGCGCACCTTTTCGGCTATGTCAAACCTATCGTAGGCATGACCTATATATTCAAATTCCCTGGTTTCTTTCATATAAGCACCCCGGCTTTATCCTCCCGCCCGCACAGCGCCTTTGCCCCTTGGGCGGACAGCTCCTCCACCGCCTCTATTACCTTTGAATATGTGCCGCAGCGGCACAAATGCCCTTCTATGGCGGTTTTTATCTCGTCTTGAGTAGGCGTTGGATTCTCATTTAACAGCGCCACTACCGAGAGCACCATGCCAGGCGTACAAAAGCCGCATTGAATTGCCGCGTGCTTTACAAACGCCTCCTGCACAGGGTGCAGCTTACCGCCGGGCTCCGAGAGTCCCTCTATCGTGAGCACCTCGTGACCCACGGCCGCGCTCGCAAGCAGCAGGCATGAGCTTACAGGCTTGCCATCGAGCAGCACCGTACACGCGCCGCACTCGCCAACATCGCAGCCGCGCTTTGTGCCCGTGAGGAGCAGTTCCTCGCGAAGCACGTCCAGCAGCAGCGCCGATTGCGGCAAAAGCAGTTCGTAATCCCTTGAGTTAACCCTCAGGCGTATAAGCTGTTTTTCAGGCCGCGTCATGCTTCATCACGCTCGCTTTCTTTTATCTCCTCCGCGCCCTTTATCAGCAGCATTCTCAATATTGCCGCCACCATTTCACGGCGATACGCGCCTGAGGCACGGAAGGAATTGGGATTGGGATTGCATTGAGTCATTGCAATATCGCCCGCCATGGCGGCCGTTTCCTCGGTGATGGGCTTGCCAAGAAGCCATTGCGCCGCCTTGTCGGCCTTTATAACCGTTGTTGCAACGGAGCCGAGCGATATTCCCACCTTGCTCACAACGCCCGCCTCCATGCTCAGCAGGACGCTCACGCCTACCATCGCAAGATCCATATTATGCCTTACGCAATGCTTCTCATAAAAGAATGCGCAGGGCGCTTCGAGCGGCGGCAGTATTACGGCGGTTAAAATGTCGTCCGCGAGCGAGTTTTTGCCATTCGTCACGAATATGTCCGCGATGGGTTTAAAATACAAGCCGTTCTCGCCATATACCTCGCAGCGCGCGTCAAGCGCCATGAGCGGAATGTTTAGATCGCCGCTCGGCGCGGCATTGCATATATTGCCGCCTATAGTGGCAAGATTGCGTATCTGCGGCGAGCCAAGCATTCCCGCCGCTTGGCACAGCGCTGTATAGCGGCTTTTAACCAGCGGCGCGCGCTCCACGTCCGCAACGCGCGTAAACGCGCCTATGCGCACCGAGCCGTCGTTTAAAAGCGTAACGCCCGCCATGCCTTGAATGGCGGATATATCTATAAGGCAGGCATAATCGGCGCGCCCCGTTTTTAGGTGTACGAATACGTCCGTACCTCCCGCAAGATATGCCGCGTCCGCGCCGTAACGTTTTTTCAGCTCCAGCGCCGACGCGAGCGTTTCAGGGCGCTCCAGGCCAAATTCGCGCATTCTCTCAAGCATAGCAATGTCTCCCGATATTCATTATGCAGCGCTGCCCGCTTCTGGAAGCGGCCTGCGCTTGGGGTTATTCATAAACCACACGCCTATTGTGAGCACTATGCCTATAACGTCGGTAACGGTGCCCGGTATCACAAGCATGACGGCCGCCGCGAGCAGCAATATGCGCTCAAGCAGATTGGTCTTGCAGCGGAAGAAGCCCGCCATGCCGGCGGCCGCAGGCACAGTGGCTATCACGCCCGATACCATTGCCGATATTGCAGCAAATGTAAAGCCGCTGGGCATGAGTATTTCGCTATAGGCAAAGAGCAGCGGCATGAGGAAAAGGAACGCGGAGAATTTGAGCGCGTTGAAGCCCACCTTATATGGGTCCGCACCCGCTATGCTCGCGCCAACGAACGCCGCTACGCATACCGGCGGCGATATATTTGAGGTCTGGCTGAACCAGAACACCATGAAGTGCGCGGCCATCGCAGACATTCCAAGCGCTTGAAGCCCCGGCACCACAAGTATCGCCAGCAGTATATACACTGCCGTCACAGTCAAGCCCATGCCAAGCACATAGCCCGCGATGAACGCAACCAATATGCCCACTATGAGATAGCCGCCCGTTATCGTCATTATCGAGCTTGTAAACACATAAGCAAGACCCGTCATTAGCACCATCGCCATGATTATGCCGGTGTTTCCAACCACAGCGCCTATTATCATAGAGCCGGTAGCGCCTTCCTCAAGCCCTGCGGCGGTATCCTTTAGGAGCTGCTTGCCTATTGACAATACTGTTTGCCCCTTATTGCGCTGCACAAGCCTTGCTATGAGCGTTATGCCAAACATGGTGATTATCGTCCAATATATGCTGCTCGCCGCGGAGTGCGCCGTGAGCAGCAAATAAAGCAGCACTATGACCGGCAGCAGGAAGAACCAGCCTTTCTTGAATACCTTCCACGGATTCGGCCTGTCCTCCTTGGGAACGGGCTTAATGCCGTCCGCGAGCGCCTGATAATGGGCCGCCATGAATACTGAAAGGAAATAGATAAGCGCCGGCACTATCGCGCACACGATTATAGTGTTATAAGAAACGCCTAGCATCTGCGCCATTAGGAATGTCGCCGCGCCCATTACAGGCGGCATGAACATTCCGCCCGTAGAGGCCGCGGGTTCTATTGCTCCAGCCACCTCTTTACGATAGCCCGTGCGTATCATAAGGGGTATAGTAAACGCGCCGGTCGCGGCGGTATTTGCCGTGGCGCTGCCCGATATAGAGCCGAACAGGCAGCTTGCAACAACCGCCGTCTTGCCGGGACCGCCCTTTAGCCCGCAGGTCATTGAATACGGGAACTCTATGAAGAACGCGTCCGCGCCGAATGCCTTCATCAAGCCGCCGAATACAACGAACAAAACCACATACGTCATGCTTATATCAAGCACCGAGCCGAATATGCCATTGACAAAATAGCATTCCCCGAGAATTTTCTGTATAGAGAAATTGGTGGTGGCCATAACGCCGAGCGTATTGCCAAATGCGGCGTAGGCCACAAACGCTCCGCCCACTATCGGCATTATCACGCCGAGCACGCGGCGCGCCACCTCAAAGGAAACTAATATCGCTATCGCGCCGAGCGCAAGCTCAAAATTATTGAACATGCCCACGCGCATGGCTAACGAATTATAATTCAGCGCCCAATATCCGAAGGAAACCGTTGAAAGCGCTATAAATACCCAATCTATCACCTGCACCTTGGCGCTAAAATGCTTCTTTGAAAACGGATAGCGCAACAGAATAAATATGCACATCACGACCATGAAAAAGCCGCGTTTAAAACCGATGTCAACAGGCCCTAGAAACGCGGGGCCCGCACAATATAGAAAGAACAGGCTGAACAAAACCGCCATAACCTTATAAACGGTCCCGAGCGGGCCGGTCAGCGCCCTCATTGAGGGCGAAGCGGCGGCGGTTTTCTCCTTGTTCTTTTTTCGCTTAAATAAAAATGACATAGAGCAAGCTCCTATATTTCTTAGTTGTCACAAATACCTAGCCTAAGGAGAAGACGCGTTTTTCGCGCCTTCTCCAAGGAGGGAACAACATGCGGCCAAAGCCGCCTTTATTTTGCATAAGGGCTTGGCATGGATTCGGCATAGCCGTTCTCCTGCCAATACCTTAACGCGCCGTCATGCAGCGGAACCGGGAACACCGTCTCAAGCTGGTTCTCAGTGTCGTGACCTTGACCGGCTATAATGCCGCCGATATAAGCTACGCCTTCATCGCTGTATGCAAGCTTGAGGAACTGATACACTATTTCTTCAGGTACGTCCGCGCTCGTCACCCACACGGGGTAGGCCGAGAAGCAGGTTGCTTCTGTATCCTGACCCTCATACTGGCCGCCGGGCAGAACTACGGTTGAATAATAGGAAGCCGTTTCAAGGAACTTAGTCTCATTGAGCGCCTCAGCCACGTCCAATATGCGTATGGGCTTGAGGCTTGAAATTGAGCTTATGCGGCTCGCGGCAGTCTCGGCCATGGTCATTACCACGCAGCAGTCAACCTCACCGTCCACCATCTTGCCGGGGATTTCCTCGCTGCCGTAATTAACTATGTTCATCTGGTCGAGTATGCCTATGTGCTGAGCAAATTCCGTGAACATATCATACGCGCTTGAACCCGGCGCGCCAGGAGCCACCGTCTTGCCGGCAAGATCGTACACGCTGTTTATGCCAGAATCCGCGAGCACGATTATCGCGCAGGCATTGGGCTTTTGGGCGATACCCACATAGCGAAGGTTGCTCATTGGCGCGTCATAGCCAACGCCAGTGTACGCGTTTATTACGTCCTTGGGGAACGCCGGGCCAAACGCCGCGTTGCCGCCGGAAATATTGCGCACATTCTCAACGCCGCCCGCCGAGGTGCTCGGCAAAAGCTGCATTACATCGCCGAAGTTGGTGTTGATATAATCTGCCACGGCCGCGCCGAGCTGATAGAAGGTGCCCGTCGTTCCGCCAAGCGAGAGAACATAGGTTTCACCCTTGCTCGCAGCGGGCTGTGCGCTGGCCGCCGGCTCAGCGCCCGCCGCTCCCGTTTGTGGCTGAGTGGACGGTGCGGGAGTCTGTTGAGTCTGGCATGCCGCCATTGCTAGGCACATTACCAGAGCAAACACAAATACGAGTATTTTTCTCATTTACTGTTCCTCCTACGATTTGTTTGACATCGCACATTAAATCGTGTACGATACTGTGTATTATTATAGCACACGATTTTGAAATAGCAATACAGTTTGCAAATTAAAAATTTCAAACTCGTGCGAGACGTCCGGTCAATACGGCGCGCGGGTGCGCAAAAGTAAGGGTCGCGCCCTAAGCCGCCCTGTTTGAGGTATTATTGGTTGACACGGAATACAAACGTGATAAAATATTATCATGTAATAAATGGCAATTTCAACCTGCCAAATTCATAAAGATGAGGTTCCTGATAGGTGGAGCAGTGTGTATCAAAAGTTGATCTGGTTTATTCGTCGCTCATGGACGATATAATGAGCGGCATGTATATGTATGGCGACCGTCTGGTGATAAGCCACATCGCCGCGCGCTATAACGTGAGCAATATTCCCGTGCGCGAGGCGCTTCGCAGAATGAGCAGCGAGGGCTACGTCCAAATGAACACCAATCAGGGCGCTATCATCAGCGGCTACAATAAGCAGACCATCACCGAGATAATGCAGATAAAGGCCGTGCTTGAAGGCTACGCCACGCGGCTTAGC
>CAZZNN010000031.1:6941-14309 GCA_964655605.1 uncultured Oscillospiraceae bacterium | reverse complement strand
AGCCCGACGACCAGTTGACGGATAACGACCTCTGGGGAGTATGACGCGGCGGGGGGACGCCTCGGCGGGAGCAAGCCCCCGCCCTACACATCGGCTAATCGCTTCGCGATCAGCCATTAGCAAATCGCTTCGCGATCAGCCGTTAGCATGGGTGAACAACGTAATAATTCCATCAATATAAAACGAAAACGAAAGGATCACTTGCAATGAAAATCAAAAAGGTATTGGCACTGGCACTGGCGCTTATAACTGTTATGGCGCTGGCAGTCCCGGCGGCGATGGCGGCTAACACCCCATCGGACGTTATGGGCGAGATCGCCAACGGCGCGGCGTATTTCTTCAACGCGCCCGACGGCGATACGAACAATCTCGTGCAGGGCCGCACGGCTCTCGGGGAGAACGTCATCTTATACATACTCGCCAAAAATGGCGACTATTACAAGGTGCAGACTCAGGACGACAACCGCGTGGGCTACATCAAAAAGCTGTATGTGAACATAACGGCTATGGGTTACGTGCCCACTGAAACGTCCACTACGGTTGTAACTGGCGGCGGCACCACCGTTACGCCAAACCCCACGACGCAGCCTGTGCAGTCCGGCAAGGTCACTCTGCCCACGGGCGCTATAGGCAAGGGCGTAACCAATGAAAAGGTCATTTTAAGAAAGACCGCGGATAAATCCACCTCGTCGAGCAATCGCGTTATGGGCAGCGATAAGATCCCCTCCGGCGCTGAGGTAATAATCTACGCGCAGAGCGGCAGCTTCTATGAAATAACCTATTCCACCTATCGCGGCTACGCGCGCGCGCAGGACATCACCGTCACGGCGGCTGTGCAGAACGGCCAGATAGTTACGGCGAACGGCGGCAATGCCGGGCGCGACACTGCCGGCGGCTCCACCCCCGTCTCCTCGGACGCGGTAGCGGTGCCCTCAGGGCTCACGCTTTCAAGCGACGAGACCAAGAAGTGGCAGGCGACCAACGCGAGCTACGCTTCGGCAAAGAGCAAGAACTCCGATACAGTGGGCTGGATATATGTGCCGGGCACGAACATCAACTACCCGATAATGTTCTCCTCGACCTTCTATTATAATAACCATACTCCGGAGAAAAAGAGCGCCGTGCAGGGCTCGATATATTCCTACACCTCCGGCCTCGCGCCCGTTACGACGATACTTGGGCATAACTCGCGCTCCAGCAAGACCATGTTCCATCAGCTGCACCACGTTCAGGCGTGCCTTTTAGGCAAGAGCAAGTGCGAGAGCTGCGGCAAGAGCGTTTCAGGCTGCAATAGGACGGTGTTCAACATCACTATGGGCGGGTATCATTCCTGGCAGCTCGTGGCGTTTTATGAGACGCCGCACGGAACGGATCAGAAGACGTTTGTGTATAATACCACCAGCTATTCCGTCACCGGCGCGACCAAGCAGAGCTATATAGACTTCCAGCTTGAAAAGGCGAAGGCGTCAAGCCTTGGCAAGGTGATCACCTCCGCCACCTCGTCAGACCCGATAGTGGTGCTCGTGGTGTGCGGCGATAAGTATTACAAGAGCTCGTATGCGAGACTGTATATGTTCCTGAAGCCGATAGCGTAAGGGAACGCTTTGGATAAAGCAGGGCCTCTTGCGGGCTGAACCAAAACAGAAAATGCGAAATGAAACGCGGCCCCTTGTGGGCCGCGTTTTTTGGGCGAGGGGGGGCAAGCCGGGGGCAAGCCGGGGGCAAGCCCCCCGTCCTGCAATATTTCACCGTTGCGGCGGTGAGCCCCCGCGCGCGATAAGATTATATTCCCCTCACCCGTTTGACACGCAATAGCCCTAGTGATATACTGAGCGCGAAACCGAAGTAAGTGGTGGAGTCTGTCATAGGGCGGGGCGGCGAGTTTCGCTCTATTTACGGAGGTGGAAATGATTTAGACCGCGTCTGAATCCTGCGTTTTGCTTCCTTCGCTATCGGGAGCGATGGCGATACCGGCCGCAATTCCATGATTTAAGCGAAGCTTAGTCATTTTGTTATGGGACTTCATGCTTTTGTGAAGTCTTTTTGCTGGAAAAAAGGCGCATACTTAATGGAGGGATCTATGCACGAGGCGAGCTTGGCCGAAAACATGCTTGAAATCGCCGCGAAGGCTGCGGGCGGGCGCGCCGCGAGCGTTAAGGCCGTGGTGGTGAGCGTCGGCACGCTTTCCGGCGTTATGACGGACGCGCTCGCTTTCGCTTTTGACGCGATGAAGAAGGGCATGGGCTTTGAAAACGCGTCGCTCAAAATCGAGCCGTCGCCCGTTGTGGCGCGCTGCAAAAGCTGCGCCGCTCAATACGCGCCGCAGGGCTTCCCGTTTATCTGCCCCAAATGCCAAAGCAACGCCTTTGAAATAATTGGCGGCGAGGAAATTTTTGTAAAGGAGCTTGAGCTATAATGCAAAAGATTGACGTTTCACGCGATGTTCACGAGCAAAACAGTCTGCGCTCGGAGGCGCTAAAGCGCCGTTTCGACGGCGACGGGCTATACGCGGTGGGGCTTTTGGGTTCGCCGGGCTCCGGCAAGACCACCCTGCTTGAGAACGTGCTGCCAAGCCTCGTTAAAAAGGGCTTGCGCGTCTGTGTTATCGAGGGCGACCTTGAGACTGACAACGACGCTCGGCGCATAGCCGCGATAAATGGCGTCAAGGCCGTGCAGATAAACACGCTCGGCGCGTGCCATCTCGACGCTTCCATGGTGGAAAAGGCATACGGCGAGGTGGACGCCGCCGCGACAGATATATTGATAATTGAAAACGTGGGCAACCTCGTGTGCCCCGTCTCCTTTCCCGTGGGCGAAAAGCTCCGAATTGCCGTCATCAGCGCGGCCGAGGGCGAGGACAAGCCGCTCAAATACCCATCGGCGGTGCTCAAGACCGACGCGCTCGTGATAACTAAGATAGATATTGCAAAATACGTCCATGTGGACGTTGCCGCGATGGCCGCGAACGCGCGGCGCATAAAGCCCGATATACGCATATTCTTCGCGGGCTTTGAGCCGGACGGCCGCTACGCCTGCGCGGACGGGGACGGCGCTTGGATAGAGGATTTCATCTGATGCGCGCCCGCTTCACATTCACGTTTCGCGGCATTGTGCAGGGAGTGGGGTTTAGGCCGTTCGTGCTGCGCGAGGCGCGCGCGCTTGGGCTTGGCGGGAGCGTTTTGAACACGTCGCGCGGAGTGATAATTGCCGCGGAGGGCGAAAGGGCGGCCTGCGAGGCGTTTTTTGAAAGGGTGAAAACGTCGCCGCCGCCGGGCGCTGTGATATTCTCCGCCGATATAAATGAGGAAGCGCCGCGCGGCGAAAGCGAGTTTAGGATATTGCCGAGCGTGGGCGGCGCGGCCGAGGCGGCGGTTTCGCCAGACCTTGGGATATGCGCGGACTGCGAGCGGGAACTGCTCGATCCGCGCGACAGGCGGTATATGTACCCATTTTTGAACTGCACCGCCTGCGGCCCGCGCTTTACGATACTCGCCCGCGTGCCCTACGACAGGGCGAACACCACCATGGCGAAGTTTCCCATGTGCGCGCCGTGCGAGAGCGAGTATCACGACCCCGAAAACAGGCGCTTCCACGCGCAGCCCACCGCCTGCCGCGATTGCGGGCCGAGGCTGTTTTGGGTGGAGAGCCGCGCGGGCGGCGCGGACGCTTGCGGGGACGAGATTGGCGCGGGCGAGACGGCGGGCGCGGGCGAAAACGCTGGCGCGGGCGCAAACGCGGGCGCGGGTGAGACGGCTGGCGCGGGTGCAAAGGCGGGTGCGGGCGAAAAGGCTGGCGCGGGTGAAAATGCGGGTGCGGGTGAGACGGCGGAGCTTGTCGCGAGGTTCAAGGAATACATTTTGGCGGGCAAGCTTGTGGCCGTAAAGGGGCTTGGCGGGTATCATCTGGCATGCGACGCGACGAATAACGCCGCCGTGACGCGGCTTCGCGAGCTGAAGCACCGTTACGCAAAGCCGCTCGCCGTTATGATGAGGGATATTTCGCAGGCGGAGGCCGTCTGCTATATAGATGAAGCGGAGAGAGCCGAGCTTTTGAGCGCGCGCAAGCCGATATTGCTGCTCAAGAAGCGCGAGCGGCGCAGCGCGGGGACGGCGGGAGCAAGCCCCCGCCCTACACATAGGCAAATTGCTTCGCAGTTAGCCTGCACGACCGGCGGGGCGGCCCCCGTGTGCGGCGAGATCGCCGCCGCCGTCGCACCGGGAAACGACCGTTTGGGCGTAATGCTGCCATACACGCCGCTGCACGTCCTTCTGACGCGGGACATGCCACCGCTCGTTATGACGAGCGCCAACGTCTCGGACGCGCCGATGTTTTATAAAGCGGAGGACGAAAAACGCATATTGCCGCTCTGCGACGCGCTTTTGACGCACGACAGGCCGATTTTGCGGCGCATGGACGATTCCGTGGCGACGTTTACAGACGGAAAACGTCAGCTAATACGGCGCGCGCGAGGCTTTGCGCCGACGCCTGTGGCATTGGGCGGGGCGCGGCGGCATGGGGACATACTTGCCTTCGGCGCGCAGTTAAAAAACACGTTTTGCCTCGCGAAGGACGCTCGGGCGTATATCTCCGGGCACATTGGGGATTTGGACGACGCGGAGACATTTGAGTTTTACGAGCGCGAGCTTGAGAGCTTTCTCGCCCTTTTCGGGGGGCGGCCGGAGGTGCTCGCGTGCGATATGCATCCGGATTACGCCTCAACGCGCGCGGCGCGTGAGTGGGCGAGGCGGCTTGGCGCGCGGCTTACGGCTGTGCAGCACCATCACGCGCATCTTGCGTCGGTGCTGGCGGAGCATGAGCTTCACGAGGCGCGCGGCTTTATTTTCGATGGCAGCGGGTATGGCGCGGACGGCACCGTGTGGGGCGGCGAAATGCTGCTTGGCGGCGCGGGCGGATTTGAGCGGGCGGCGCATTTAAGGCGGATACGTCTCATAGGCGGTGACGCGGCTGTGCGCGAGCCGTGGCGTGCGGCTCTTTACGCGGCGAAGGACGCGCTTGGCGAGGAGAAGGCGCTTGAGCTTTTTTCAAGGCCGGAGGCGAGGCTTCTGCTTGCGGCCAGCCATAATGAGACGCTCGCGCCTGTGAGCAGCGGCATGGGGCGGCTGTTTGACGCGGTTGCGGCGCTCGCGGGGTTATATCCCGTGGCGGGATATGAGGGGCAGGCGGCTGTGGCGCTCGAGCAGGCGTATGACGGGAGCGCGGCGGGCGCGTACTCATTTGAAATGGGTTTGGACGCGGACGGGCTTGCCGAGTGGGACTGGCGGCCCGTGATAAGGGACGCGGTGCGGGATATTCTGCTCGGCGCGGGGGTGATCTCCGCGAGATTTCACAGGGCGGTGATCGCGCTCGTGGAGGCGAACGCGAGGCGCGGCGAGGCCGTGGCGCTTTCGGGCGGAGTTTTTCAGAATAGACGGCTTGTTGAGGGCTGTGCGCGCGCGCTTGAGAAAAAGGGCGCGAGGGTTTACACGAACGAGCGCGTGCCCGTGAACGACGGCGGGATATGCTTCGGCCAGGCCGCCGTGTGCGCGTGGGCGTGAGATAGGCCGGTGCGGGGGCGCTCCACCGACATATATGTGTATGCATGTTTTGGATTGCTGACCGTGGGGTATGTCAAAATCGAAGATTTCGACATACCGTCCCGCCGCGGCGTAAACCGGAGGGCGGCAAATGCCGTAGGGCGGGGGCTTGCTCCCGCCGCCGGGTGCGTGCGGGACGCGTGGGGTACGCGGTACGTCAACGCTTTGCGTTGATGTACCCTACGGGGTATAGCGCACACGTTGCGGTGAAATTCCCCCGCCGGGACGCGCGGGGGACGGACGGCGAAATCTGCGGGAAGGAGGGCGAACGGGCATGTGCCTTGCGATACCGGGTGTATTAAAAAGAATATCGGCCGACGGCGCTACGGGCGTTGTCGATTACGGCGGGCTTGAAAGGCGCGCGGAGCTCATGCTCACGCCCGGCGCGAGGGTGGGCGACGCGGTTATCGTCCACGCGGGATTCGCCATAGCGGTGCTCGGCAAAAATGAGGGCGAGGAGCTCGTCGCGCTTGCGCGGGAGACGAATCAATATGACTAAAAATACGGCGGCGCTTACGCGGGAGCTTGCGCGCATTGCGCGGGACATGCCCGATACCACGGTTATGGAGGTGTGCGGCACGCATACGCACGCGGTGGCGCGATATGCGCTAAAGCAGCTTCTGCCCCCGAATATGCGCCTCATCTCCGGCCCGGGCTGCCCCGTGTGCGTGACTCACGAAAGCGATATTGCCCTGGCGGCGGCGCTTGCCAAGCTCGAAAACGCCGCGCTTTACAGCTTTGGCGACATGCTGCGCGTGCCGTTTTCGGGCGGGGAGACTCTGCGCGAGTGCGGCGGCGGCGTGCGCATAGCGCTCTCCCCCATGGACGCGTTCAAGGCGGCGAAAAATGAGCCGGAGCGGCAGATAATTTGGTTCGCCGTCGGGTTTGAAACGACGGCTCCGCTCACGGCCGCAATGCTCAGGCGTGCGCGTGCGGAGAATGTGGAAAATCTGAGCGTGCTCAGTGCGCACAAGACCATGCCCGCCGCGCTGAAGAGTCTGCTTGGCGGCGCGGGGACGACTCACGCGCTTTTGTGTCCGGGGCATGTGGCGGTGATAACCGGCGCGGACGCTTTTAGGTTTGTGCCGGACGAGCTTGGGCTTGCGGCGGCGGTTTCGGGGTTTGAGCCGGAGGAAATACTTCTCGCGCTCACACAGATCGCCAAAATGCGCGCGAGCGGGCGCGTGGAGCTTGAAAATTGCTATGGCGCGGCGGTCACGAGTGAGGGAAACGCGGTGGCGCGCGCTATAATGAACGAGGTGTTCGCGCCGTCGGACGCGGTGTGGCGCGGCTTGGGCGGGATCGCGGGCAGCGGGCTTGAGATAAGGGACGAATACGCAATATTTAATGCGAAGAAAAGATTTTTTAGTGCGAAAGATGGACTTTTTGGCGCAGGAGACGAGTTTTCAGGCGCGAGGAAAGGGTTTAATATAAACGCGGACGCGCATGGCGGCTGCGCCTGCGCAAGTATTTTGCGCGGCGAGAAGCGGCCGGAGGAATGCGGGCTGTTTGGCCGGGCGTGCACGCCCGACGCGCCAAAGGGGCCGTGCATGGTGGCGAGCGAGGGCGCGTGCGCGGCGGCGTACATGTATGGTGGGTAGGATAGACCCTGGGGCGCACGGGCGCAACGGGGTTTCGCGCCCTACGGGGGAGTGCGGCAATGTGTCAGGTTGGTACATGCTAGCGCGGCGGGGGCAAGCCCCCGCCCTACGGGGGAACGCGGCAATGTGTCAGGTTGGTACATGCTAGCGCGGCGGGGGCAAGCCCCCGCCCT
>CAZZNN010000031.1:3260-6841 GCA_964655605.1 uncultured Oscillospiraceae bacterium | reverse complement strand
AGGTTGGTACATGCTAGCGCGGCGGGGGCAAGCCCCCGCCCTACGGGGGAACGCGTTAAATGTGCGAGCCGTCGCGCCTTCATTGGAGAGCAAGCCCCGCCCTACGGGGGAGCGCGAGGTCGGGAGTGCAGGTGCGCGGGGGCAAACTGGGGTTGAGTATTACGTTATGGAGAAAAGCTATGGACGATAGGATCACCTTGGCGCACGGCGCGGGGGGCGAAAAATACAGGGAGCTGGTGGAGAGTGTGTTTTTGCCTGCTTACGGCTCGGACGAGCTTTGTAAGATGGGCGACTCGGCTGTCTGCACGCTAGGCGCGCCGTCGGTGGGCGCTTGCGCGCCTGCGCCTTTTTCCTCCCTGCTGCCACGGTTGGCTTTTACCACGGATTCATTCGTGGTAAATCCGCTTTTCTTTCCAGGCGGGGATATAGGGAGCTTATGCGTTTCGGGCACGGTGAACGACCTTGCTATGTCCGGCGCGACGCCCGCATACATAAGCGTGGCCATGATACTTGAAGCGGGGCTTGACATGGGCGTTTTGCGCCGCGTGTGCGCGTCCGTTGCGGCAACGGCAAAGGCGGCGGGCGTTAAGGTCGTCACGGGCGACACGAAGGTGGTCGAGCGGGGCAAGGCGGACAAGATGTATATTACGACGGCGGGCGTTGGCGCGGTGACGGGCGAATGGGAGCTGCCAGGGCAGCGCGCCGCCGCGGGCGACGTGATAATCTGTTCAGGCACTATCGCCAATCACGGCATGGCCGTTATGGCGGCGCGCGAGGGGCTTGAGCTGGGGTCTATTTTAAGCGACGCGAGGCCGCTTGGCTCGCTCGCGGCGGCGGCGCTCAAGACTGGCGCGAGGATAAACGCCATGCGCGACCCCACGCGCGGCGGCGTTGGCGCGACGGTGTGCGAGTGGAGCGCGGAGAAAAACGGATATGGCCACCTCATCAGCCGCGCGCAGCGCGACAGCTTCCCATCGTGGGGAAGCTCTACGGTGGAGGAGGTGTGTGGCGCGGCTGTCAACATCACTTTGGACGAGGGGGCGCTGCCGCTGCGGGGGGATACGCGGGCGGCGTGCGCGCTGCTGGGCATTGACCCGCTTTTTGTGGCGAACGAGGGGATATTCCTTTTGTCCGTGCCGGAGAAGGACGCTAAAGCCGTATTGACAGCGCTGCGCGCGCACCCGGACGGGCGCGACGCCGCCATCGTCGGCCGGGTTACTGCGGGCGAGGGTCATGTGTTTATACAAACGGAAATAGGAACAAAGAGGCTTGTTATCATGCCGCGGGGCGAGCTATTGCCCCGAATCTGCTAGGAGGCGTTATGATACTGTTATTTTGCGTGGGAGCGCCGTTCTTGGGCGCATTCTTGCTGCCGCTCATAGGCAAACGCAGTCAGCGGGCGCGGAATTTCGCGTCGCTCGGGCTTGTGCTCGCGGCGCTCGCGTGCGCGGCGGCGGCGCTCGTTGAAACGCTGCGCGGCTATGCGCCGTTCGTGGGCGTGGAGCTGCCGCTCGGCCTGTCCATGGGGCTTAGAGCTGACCCGCTCTCCGTTTTCATGGCGCTGAGCGCATGCGCGGTGGCGGCGGTGATAGTGGTGTATTCCTTCGGCTACATGAAGCATTACGACCATCTCAATGAATATTACATGATGGTCACCTTCTTCGTGGGCGCTATGATGGGCATGGTGTTTTCAACGAGCCTTATTACGGTGTACCTTTTCTGGGAATGCTCAAGCCTTTGCTGCTGGCGGCTCATAGGCTTCTATCGCGACGATCTTTCCACCAAAAAGGCCGAAAAGGCGTTTTTGATAACGGTCTTCGGCGCGCTCGTAATGCTGCTCGGCTTCCTTGGAATATACGGGGAATTCGGCACGTTCAATATGGACGCGCTCAAGGGCGCGGCGCTGCCGGACTGGACCGTGGCGCTCATACTCGTTGGCATACTTTCAAAATCGGCCACATTCCCGCTGCATAGCTGGCTGCCGGACGCGGGCGTCGCCCCCTCCCCCGCCACGTCGCTCTTGCACGCGGCGGTGCTGGTGAAAATAGGCGTTTATTTCTACGCGCGGCTTTTCGTGGCGACGGCGGCGATAAACCCGTCGTTCAAGCTCATAGTGCCAGTTATCGCGGCGGTTTCGGCGCTCATATCGGCCGGGTGCGCGCTCAAGGCCACGGACATCAAGCGCGTGGTGGCGTATTCCACCATCAGCCAGCTCGCTTTCATTTTATTGGGACTTTCAATAGGCACAAAGAGCGGCTTTGTGGGCGGCATGCTATATATACTCACGCACAGCATAGCCAAAGCGGGGCTTTTCCTGTGCTGCGGCATTGTGGAGCACAATATCCACACCAAGGACTTATCAAAGATGGGCGGTTTGCTTAAAAATATGCCCGTCACGGCGGCGGCGTTTATACTGTGCGCGTTCAGCGTGATGGGGATACCGCCGTTTTCTGGATTTTTTGCGAAATATTTGGTCGTCGCGGGCGCTGTGGACGCGGGGCAGCCCATTATTGCGGGCGTTTTCATACTGGGCGCTGTGATGACGGTGATGTATCTTATAAGGCTGTTTAAGCTCGTGTTCCTCGGCAAACCCCGTGAGGAATACGCTGACATAAAGGAGGGCACGCGGGAAATGACCGGCGCGGCGCTCACGCTTGCCATAGTTTCGCTCGCGATGGGCTTTGTGATGGCGTGGCCAAGCGGCCTCGCGGCGCTTATTGAGGGAGGCTTACAATGATATTGCTGCTTATTCTTGTGCCGCTCGCGGCGGGCGGGCTTATATGGCTCTTATACAAGCGGTATTGGCTGAATATGGCGATAGCGCTTGCCGCGGGCGCGGCGGAGCTTTATCTGGCGCTTGACATCGCCGCTGGCATGGGCTGTGCGGGATTTGCGTTCGCGCCCTATGGGTTTGAGCTGGCGTTTAATGTGGACGGGGTCACGAGGCTGTATTTGCTGATCGCGGTTGGCATGAGCGTTGTTTTGGCGGTCTATACGGCGGGAATGTATAAGGCGGGCAAGGCGCGCGGTGCGGGTGCGGCGGGCGCTGGTGCGGCAAGGACGCGCGGCGGGTTGAGGGGAACCCGCCCTGCGGGGGACGGTTTGGTTGGAAATTGCGGCGCGGCGGACGGTGCAGGTTTGGTTGAGGCGCGCGGCGCGGCGGACGGTGAAAGCGCGGAGGGAAGCTGCGGCGCGGCGGACGCACGAACCGCGAATGGTGCGTATCAGTTCTGTTTGTGGGCTAGTTTTTCCATGATATTCGGGGCGCTGCTTTCAGACCATCTGGCTTTGACGCTGTTCTTCTGGGAGGGGCTATTGTGCACGCTTTTCGCCATGCTGCTGCTTCGCAACCGTGAAAACCCCAAAACGGCGATAAAGGCGCTCACCGTCTCGGGCACGGCGGACTTGCTGCTGATGATAGGCATAGCAATAACCATATCGCTCGCCGGAACGGGCAGGATAAGCGCCATGAGCGCTATCCCCATAGAGGGGCTTGGCGCGGCGGGCTTTGGCTGCCTTATGGCGGGGGCTTTGGGCAAGGCGGGCTGCATGCCCTTCCACTCGTGGATACCGGACGCGGC
>CAZZNN010000031.1:0-3160 GCA_964655605.1 uncultured Oscillospiraceae bacterium | reverse complement strand
GGGCTTGGAAGCGGCCTCGCGGTGGGCGTTGCGGGCGGAGTTTATCATCTTATAAACAATGTTTTATATAAGGCGGGGCTTTTCATGGCGGCGGGCGCTGTGGAAAAATCCGCCGGGACCACCGATTTGCACTTTATAGGCGGGCTGAGGAAAAAAATGCCCGTCACATGCGTGTGCACGCTCATATTCGCGCTTTGCATAGCGGGCTTCCCCATGACGAACGGCTTCACGTCAAAGGAGCTTATTTTCGACGCGGCGCTTGAAATTCACCCCGTTTTCTACGCGGTGGCGCTCGCGGGCGCTTTCATGACGGCGGCGTCATTTTTGAAGCTCACGCGCGCCGGGTTCTTCGGCAATGAAATGGCGCCCAAAAAGGACGTTGGCGAGGCAAGCGCTTCCATTTTGATACCCATGGCGCTGCTCGCGCTCGCGTGCTTGCTGTGCGCCATATTCCCCGCGCTGCCGCTCGACGCGGGCATTGCCTCGGCCTACGGCTACATGAATGCGGACGGCGCTGTTATGAGCTTCGCGTCGCTGCCTAAAAACCTCGTGCTGGTGGGCGCGAGCTGCCTTATACTCGCGCTCGCCGCTGCGGATCACATATACGGGAGCAAAAAGACGGGCGGCGCGCTTACGGCGGCCGATCATATACACTATCTGCCCGGCGTTAGGCAGGCTTATGAATTCGCCTCGGCGGGCAAGCTTGACCCTTACGGCTGGCTTATGTGGCTCGCAAACGCTTTTGGCTCGGCTTGCGTTATACTTGAAAAGGGCGTATCGTGGCTATATGACAAGTGGCTGCCCAAGGCGTCAAAGAGCGCGGGCGGCGTGCTCAGCCACGCCGACAACGGCGCTCTGCCGCGATACCTTATATTCGCGCTGTGCGGGCTGGTGTTCGTGGGCTTGATTTTCTCGCTGGCTTAGAGAGGGGTAATAAATATGATAATGGACATTGCGGCCTACGGCTTTATGCTCGCGCCGATAGCGGTAATAATAATATATAATCTCTTTAAGCACGATTACGCGCGGCGGCATTTCGTGTGGTTCGCGGGCGCGGGCGCGCTGTGGCAGTTCGCCTCGGCGGCGGCTGCGCTCATCATGCTGCTGCTCTCGGGGCGCACGAGCTATCGCTTCGGCATATTCTGGGATTGGTTTTTGCCGGGCGCGGCGTATCTTGAGCTGGACGCGGCAAGGCTTTTCTTCATGATAGTGATAGGCGTTGTGGCGCTCGTTTCGGTGCTCATAGCAAAGCGCACCGTTGACGCGAACCGTTCAAGCTACACGAATCTGCTCATGATACTCATGTTCGGCATGAACGGAATGCTGCTCGTGACAGACCTTTTCTCGCTCTATGTTTTCATGGAGGTGGTGGGCATAAGCTGCTTCGTTATGATAGCGATGTTCCGCTCGCGCGCGGATCTCGAGGGCGCTTTCAAATATCTCATAATGAGCGAGCTTGCGAGCATATTCATGCTGCTTGGGTTTGCCCTGCTATTTATGGAGACGGGGTCGCTTAGATATATCGATATGGCGTATCTCACCTCGCCAAACGACGGCGGGCTCAAGGCGCGCTTCGTGCGCGTGGCGCTGGTGCTCATAATATCGGCGTTCTCGGTGAAAACGGGCGTTGTGCCATTCCATTCGTGGCTGCCGGACGCGCATCAGAGCGCGGATACGTCTGTCTCGGTGCTGCTATCGGGCATAGTTATCAAGGTGGCGGGCGTATACGGCCTCGTCACCGTGGGACGGCTATTTGGCGGCTTTGACGCGGTGGGCGCGATATACGCGGTGCTCGGCGCGGTGAGCATTGTTGCGGGCGCGCTATTGGCGAGCCGTCAGGGGCATTTTAAAAGGGTTGTGGCGTATTCGAGCGTATCGCAGATGGGCTACATACTGCTCGGCCTTTCAACGGGCACTACGCTTGGGCTTATCGGCGCGCTCGCGCACGTTTTGAGCCACGCGCTCTTTAAATCGACGCTCTTTGCAAACGCGGCCGCGCTTCACGAGCAGGCGGGCACGCTTGAGCTCAAGGATATGGGCGGGCTTGAGGAGCGAATGCCAAAAACGGCGTTCGCGTCGGTTGTGGCGTTCCTTTCAACCGCGGGAATACCGCCCACGGCGGGGTTCTGGTCGAAGCTGATCATTTTGATAGCGCTGTGGCAGACGGGGCAATATGGGCTTGCCGGGCTTGCGCTTATCGCGAGCATATTCACGTCCGTATACCTTTTGAGGATACAGAAGCTCGCGTTCTTTGGACATATAAGAGAGAGCCTAAAGGGCGTGAAGGAGATAGGCGGCACGGTGCTTTCAGCCGAAATGCTTTTAACAGTGCTTACGCTCGCGGTGGGCGTTTTGTATCCGGTGATACTTATTGTTTTAAGGGCGAATGGGTTGGTGTGAGGATATGGAACTGATTTTGACAGCTTTGATGCTCGTATTTGGGGTGTACGCGCCGCGTACGAACAAAGGCAGCGAGGTAGCGCGATGGAACTGATTTTGATTTTTACAGCTTTAATGCTCGTGTTTGGGGTGTACGCGGTGATGAGCCGCAGCATAATCCGCTCGGCGATAGGGCTGGCGCTGTGCAGCGCGTGCTTATCTATGGCGTTTTACAATATGGGCGCTAATGTGGCGTCGATGTTTGAGCTTTCGGTATGCTCGGGGCTTGTGACGGTGGTGTTTATCGCGGGCATAAGCTTTGCGCACACGCCAAAGGCGGAGCTGCTAAACGAATATAACGACACCAAGCGTTCAATGGCGCTGCCGGTGCTTTTGATAGTCTTTGGCGTGATGATGATATTCATTGCGCTTATCGTGGGCGGCGAGGGCCTTAATATCAAGCTTTTTGAAGCGAGCGGAACAAAGGAGCTTTTATGGGGTGCGCGTCAGGCGGACGTATGGGGGCAAATGGCCGCGATACTCTGCGGCGGCGTGGCGATAACGGTGCTCTTTAGAGGAGAGAAAAAGCTTGAAAGAAAGTTAAATTCTCACACCGTTGCCAAGAGCGGCGAAAATGCCGCTAAGGAAGAAAGAACCCCAATTTCTAAGAAAGGAAGCTCAAAATGATTACTCCAACTTATTTACTGCTGTTACTTGGGCTTTTGATGATATTTTCAGGCTGCTATTGCCTTGTGCGCACCTATCACATGCTTAAAATGAC
>CAZZNN010000030.1:0-14365 GCA_964655605.1 uncultured Oscillospiraceae bacterium | reverse complement strand
CGCATGCCCTGCACCTCGGCCTTGTTCTCCTGCTCCTGCGCCACGGCCATGGCCCTTCTTTCCTCGGCCTTCGCCTGCGCAATGCGCTTGTCGGCCTCGGCCTGATCCATCTGAAGCTGCGCGCCGACGTTTCTGCCAACGTCAACGTCCGCTATATCTATTGAAAGTATTTCAAACGCCGTGCCGGAGTCAAGCCCCTTGTTTAGCACCGTCTGGGAAATGAGATCGGGGTTTTCAAGCACGTCCTTATGGCTCATGGACGAGCCCACGGTTGTGACTATGCCCTCGCCTATACGCGCGATTATCGTCTCCTCGCCCGAGCCGCCGACCAAGCGGTCTATATTGGCGCGGACGGTAACCCTCGCCTTAACGCGAAGCTCTATGCCGTCCTTTGCTATAGCGGCGATTATTGGAGTTTCGATAACCTTGGGGTTAACGCTCATCTTAACGGCCTGCAAAACGTCGCGTCCGGCAAGGTCTATTGCACAGGAGCGCTCAAAGTCGAGCGGTATGCCCGCGCGCTGCGCCGCTATCAGCGCGTTTGCAACGTTATCCACGTTGCCGCCCGCAAGATAATGCGCCTCAAGCTTGTTTAGCGATAGCTCAAGCCCCGCCTTCGTGGCCTTTATCATGGGATTTATAATGCGCGATGGCACAACCTTTCTTATCCTCATGGCGATAAGCTGGAATATGCCCACCTTCACGCCCGAAGCGGTGGCCGAGATCCATATACCTATCGGCACGAAGCTGAAAAACAGAGCGAGGAAAATTATCGCTGCCACGATAATTATGATAGTAGTAATGATGGGATCCATTTGATCTTTCCTCCTAGATTTATTTTTACCGGACGTTCGCGTCCGGCGCCTGCCTTTATGGCGGAGAGCAGCGGCGCAAGCGGCGTTCGCTTCTCATATACCTGCAAACCGCGAATTAAAACCGCATGTGTTCGGCTCTCCCGTGCTCTACCTGCCGAGCAGCTTCATAAGATAGAATATCCCGTAAATGAAGCCTATGAACGCCGGTACGCCCACCAATATCCATATCCACGATTTAATGCGCGCTTTTTTGAGCTCTTCCTCGCTCATTTCAAGCGGCGCGTCGCCCTCGTGCTCAACCATAGCCTCGTTTGCGGCGCATTTTGGGCATACGCCCGTGCCCTTGCCATAGAGCGTGCCGCATTTTTTGCAAATTTTCATTTATGCCTTCACCTTCACAAGTATTCTCAAGCCCTCCACTCGCTCCACCTTCACGCTTGAGCCTTTTGCGATAAATTCGCCCGCGCTCATAACGTCGTAGGTCTCGCCGTCTGAAAGCCTGGCCTTGCCGGTGGGTCTAAGCTGCGTGAGCGCTTCGCCCTCAAGCCCCACGAGCCTTTGCATTTTTTCATCGCTCAGTGGCGTTGAATCGCCAACGGACGCGTCCTTTAAAACTATGGGCGATTTATTGAGCACGCCCTTTTTCATGGAGCGCACGAAGAAAATACCGGCTATCACCACCAGCACTATCATTATAGCCGCGGTGATAAGCCCGTTTTCAAGCGTGTCCGAACGCAGTATCACCGTCACAACGAGCAATATAAGCCCTGTTATTCCCGCCACGCCAAAGCCCGGCGTGAACATTTCCATTATCATTAAAATCACGCCTACGATAAGGCAGATTATGGCAGGGATAGTCCATCCCATAAGATATGCCGCAACACCTTCCATGAATTGCTCCTTTCACCTGTTGAGGAAGCTCCCGCTGATGTTTATGAACTCTAGTTCATATTAAGTATATCATGTTTTCCATTTGAATAGTGGCCCAAATCAATACAATTTGAAAATGTTTTGGTTGAACCAGTCCGCAAAGCCAAAGTCGGACATGTTTATCACGCCCATAGTGGAAAGCTTGACTATGAGTATCCACACGAAAAGCACCACTATCACCGCGAGCACGAATATGAGCACCACCATGCCGGGGCTCACGCGCGTATCCTCCTCGTCGCCCGAATAATCGTCCTCCTCGTCGTCGCCGTCCAAAAAGTCGTTATGCCCGGCGCGCGGGGCTTTGGGCTTCTTTGCCCTCGCGCGGCGTCCGCGCTTATCTTCCTCCTCGCCAAAGAGGGAAAGCTCGTCCTCGTCCGATTCGCTCACGTCCTCGTCGTCCGGCTCGTCCAGGTCGTACATATCCGTCTTTTGACGTTTTTTCTCCTTGGCCGCGAGACGTTTTTCCTCCTTCTCGCGCTTTTTCGCTTCGCGACGGGCGCGGGCCTGGGCGGCGGGCGAAAATGTGTCGTCCTCGACATCGTCAAATATATCGTCCTCCGCCTCAAGCGGCTCCGGCTCCGGCTCCTGACGCGCCTTGCGCGCGGGCTTTGCGGGCGGTGTGGGCGCGACGGCCGGTGTAGGCGTGACGGCCGGTATAGGCGTGACGGCAGCGCCGTCCGTCCGCCCGGCGCTTATGTGCGCTCCGGAAAATTCAAGCTCGTCCGCAGCTTCAGCCGACGCCTGCCTTACCACATCGTCGAGCGGCGGGGCCGACGGCGCCAAAACACGCTGCCCAAACGGCACTACCGAGGGCTTCGCATCCTTGCGCCCATGAAGCGTGGTCGCGGAGTCAAGGGGCGTTTGTGCTGGCAACGTTTTTGCTGGCGGCGTTTGCATGACCGGCGCTTGCGCTATCGGCGCGTGTGCAACGGGCGCTTGCATTACCGGCGCTTGCGCTGCCGCGCGTGGGGTCGCCGTCTCATGCGTGCTTACGTCATCAAAACCGTGCGTGGCCGCGCTGTGCGCGGTTTCGCCGTGCGCGGTCTCATCGGCCTCCGCCTGCTGGCTTTGGAGCGCCTCCTCCTCCTCGTCGCTTTCCGCGAGCACTTCTTCAACCATGTCGCCAAGAAGCATTTTTTCGTAGGCCGAGTCGTTGCAGCAAATATCAGTAAGGCGCATAAGCTGCGCGTCTATATCGTATGAAAGCCTGCCCTGCTTTGCAAGGCGCACTATCTGCGCCATCGTGCGCTTGGCGCAGGCGCGGGCATCCTCCTTGTCGTTTCTGAGCGCTAACGCGCGCTCGTATATAGGCTTTGAATAGAGGTTCAAAAACGCCTTGAGCTCCTCTTTATTTCCGCCGTTCAATATATCAATAAGTTCGTTCAAGCTATTGCCCTCTCTATATATGATGTCGACTTTATTATAAACCAAATTCCGTTTTCTCACAATAAAAATTCTTGACGGTTCAGCTTTGGCAAGCGGCCGCATAGAATTATTCATGCTCAATAAATTATCGCGTCTTATTTGCGCGCGCAATATCGCCCTCGCGGCGGCCGCGCTTACGCTTTTAGCGCTCACAGCCCGCGGGTGCGCCATGTCGCGCGCGCCGCGCGAGGCGGCTTTAGAGCGTCCAAAACCATCGCCCTCGCGCTCTTTATGCATTTATAATGATGAAACATGCAAGCTTGAGCTCATGGAGCTTGAGGAATATCTCGTGGGCGTGGTCGCTGGCGAAATGCCCGCCTCCTTCGAGCTTGAGGCGCTAAAGGCGCAGGCCGTCGCCGCGCGCACATATACGCTGTGGCGGGTCGAAAACCGCCCGTGCGAGCGCCATGACTGCGACATTTGCACCGACAGCAGGTGCTGTCAGGCATATTGCTCTGAAGCGGACATGCGCCAAAAATGGAGCAGCGCCAATTTTGGTGCATACATGGAAAAGCTCCGGCTCGCAGTTGACCAAACGCGCGGCGAGACGCTTTTATACGGCGGCGAATATATTGAGGCGCTGTTTCATTCGAGCGCGGGCGGGCAAACCGAGGATTCCGAGCATGTCTACGCCGCCGCCCGCCCATATCTCAGGAGCGTTCAAAGCCCCGACGGCGGCGAGGACGCGGCCAGGGAGACCCTCGCGTTCACCGCCCGCGAATTCGCATCGGCGGTCAACAAGGAATTCCCTGAGGCTGAGCTTTCAGGCAAGCTTTCAAAGCTAAAAAAGCAGGTGGAGGTGCGCTCGCGCTTTGACAGCGGGCGCGTTGAAGCGCTGAGGCTTGGCGGCGCAACGCTCACAGGCCGCGAGTTTCGCTCGCTCCTTGAGCTTAAAAGCGCCAATTTCACAATAGCCTTCACCACGGACGGCATACAAGTGTCAACCGTGGGCTATGGCCACGGCGTTGGCATGAGTCAGCGCGGCGCGAACGCGCTGGCAAGGGACGGCGCTGAATATAAGGAAATATTGCTGCATTATTATACGGGCGTGGAGCTTGGGCACGAATAAAGCCCCCGCCAATGCCGCCAAGCAAAAAAGCCTGAGGTCCGGGGTCGCGGCCCCGGAGGCTAGGTTACGGCTTCGGCGGCTTTGCCGCCGAAACGGGTCAGGCCACAATGGCAACGCGCATGTTGCCATTGTGGCCGCTCCCTCTCGCCTTTTGCCCGCGAGCGAAGCTCGCAGGCAAAAGGCGTATTTTTTCCAAATAGAGAAGCGCATTGGTGAATTTTGTGTGAAGTGGCTCCGCCGCGTTGCAAAGCATGCCGCAACATGGTAGAATTTCGGATATGGAAGATATAGAAACGCGCCAAGAGCTAAATAAATATATTTATAAGCGCATAGGCGCGTATAACTGGCTTTACGGCGTATTGTGCGCCGTGTGCGTGTGCCTGGTGCTGTTTTTGGCGCTCCTAAAGCCGCTCGGCGTCGCTGACGCGGGCATGACCCCTATGCTTAAAGAGGGCGACGTGCTTATAATATCAACGCTTTCGCAGCACATAAAAACGCCCGCCCGCGGAGCCGTATTCGCCTTCACCACTCAAAAGGAAGCGCCTGTGGACGGCGTTGTGCGCGGCGGAGACACGGTCATAGGGCGCATAGCGGCGCTGCCCGGCGAAAGCGTGGCGGTGTACGAGGGAGACGTTTATATAAACGGCATGCTGCTTTACGAAAAAGCCTATTCTACCGGCGCGCTCCCATTCGATATGGAAGAAAGGGTGCTCGATACCGGCGAGTTTTTCATATTGCCGGACAGGCGGTCGTTTGCGAGCGAGGAGCCGGATTACTATATTATCCCGTTTGAGCGGCTCATAGGCTGCGCGCGCTTTAGAATATCGCCAATAGAGCGGATCGCGTTTTTTGAGTATTAAATAAAATTTGCTGCAAACTAAAGAAAACAGGAGGATAAGCCAATGGAACTCACACTTACAAAGGACAATTTCCAAAAGGAAATAATCGAAAGCGACGTACCCTGTCTTGTGGACTTTTGGGCGACGTGGTGCGGCCCGTGCCGCATGGTTGCGCCCATAGTTGAGGAAGTGGCAAACGAGGTGGCGGGCAAGGCGAAGGTTGGCAAGGTGAATGTTGACGACGAACCTGAGCTTGCGCGTCAATATAACGTTATGAGCATACCCACGCTCATAGTTATAAAAAACGGCGAGGAAGTCGAGCGCAGCGTCGGCGCGAAGCCCAAGGCGCAGTTGGTGAAAATGCTGGGGCTATAAAAGCTCAAGCTCGCGCCTATTTAAAACAAGAAAAAACGGGAAGGCCGCGCGCCCTCCCGTTTTTGTGGGCAAATTCGCGCCTGTGCCCATAAAAAGCGCGAAAGCGCCGCGCCCTTGGTTGACAATTCGGCGCGGCAAATTTTACAATACAAAATGGGGGTGGCCTTTATGCACACAATAAAGCGGTTCGTAGCATACTATAAGCCGCATTTGAAGCTTTTCGCGATAGACATGGCTTGCGCGTTCACGGTGGCCGTGTGCGATCTTTTCTATCCTATGATAACAAAGGATATAATCAATATTTATGTGCCAAATCAACAGCTTGACCTGCTGGTAACCTGGGCGGCGGTGCTTTTGGGCATATATATTTTAAAGGCGCTTTTAAACTACGTCGTGCAGTATTGGGGACATGTTGTGGGCGTGGGCATACAGGGCGATATGCGCCGCGATATGTTCAGGCACCTTCAAAAGCTGCCCTTTTCATATTTTGACGAAACCAAGACCGGCTCTATAATGAGCCGCCTTGTAAACGACCTTATGGACGTTTCAGAGCTTGCGCACCACGGGCCGGAGGACGTTTTTCTCTCGCTTTTGATGCTCATAGGCTCCTTTATAATGCTCTCCACGATAAATCTATACCTCACGCTCATAGTGTTCGCCGTGATACCGGTGATGGTATTCTACGCCATAAAATCGCGCAAGCGCATGCGCGAGGCTTTCAAGGCTTCACGCGTTGAGACGGCCGAGGTGAACGCCAATGTTGAAACCGCCGTGGCGGGCATACGCATAAGCCGCTCTTATACGGCCATGCCTCATGAGAATGTGAAATTCGATTCCGCGAACGAAAGGCTCAAGGGTGCGCGCAAGCGCTCCTACAGGGCGATGGCCGCCTTCAACACGGGGCTTGGATTTTTTTCGGATTTCCTTTATGTGATAGTGCTTGTGGCGGGCGGGCTTTTCTTCTATAACGGGCTTATAGATATAGGCGAGTTCGCGGCGTACCTATTATATATCGCAATGTTTTTAAAGCCCATAAACAGGCTTATAAGCATTTATGAGCAGCTTCAAAACGGCATGACCGGCTTCTCGCGCTTCCTTGAGGTGATGGATACGCCCGTCGAGGGCGACGAAGCGGGCGCTGTGGACGCGAAAACCCTCGCGGGAGACATAGAGTTTAGATCCGTCACCTTCCGCTATGGCAACAGCGACGTTGCCGACGCCGACAAGCACGTTATAGAAAATCTTTCCATGACGATAGAGCACGGCACCACCGTGGCGCTCGTCGGGCCGTCGGGCGGCGGCAAGTCCACGCTTTGCAATCTCATACCGCGCTTTTATGAGCTCGACAGCGGCGAGATAGACATAGACGGCGTTGACATCAAAAAATACACGCGGCTTTCGCTCAGGCGCAATATAGGTATAGTCGCGCAGGACGTTTTCCTCTTTAACGGCACAATACGCGAGAATATCGCCTATGGCGACCTTGACGCCACGGAGGACGAAATAATTATCGCCGCGAAGAAGGCGCACATACACGATTATATTATGACGCTTGAGCACGGCTACGACACAAATGTGGGCGAGCGCGGCATAAAGCTCTCCGGCGGGCAGAAGCAGCGCATATCCATAGCGCGCGTATTTTTGAAAAACCCGTCGATACTTATACTTGACGAGGCGACGAGCGCGCTCGACAACGCCACCGAAATGCTTATACAGCAGGCGCTTTCAGACCTTGCAAAGGGGCGCACCTGCATAGTGGTGGCGCACAGGCTGTCAACCATAAAGAACGCCAAGGAGATAGTTGTGCTCACAAAGGACGGCATAAAGGAGCGCGGCACGCACGAGACGCTTCTCGCCCAAAACGGGATATACGCGGGACTGTATAATTATCAGTTCAGGGAATAGCACAACGATAGCGCCGGGGGGCGCAGCGCCCTGCGGGGGGGCGGGAGCAAGCCCCCGCCCTACGGATTCCGCGTTTCCCGCCCGCCGGGTCGCGGTCGCCGCGGGGGGGATTGCGCCTGCGGGCGGCCACCTCATCCGTCCCCTGCGGGGACATCTTCCCCTCAACCTCGCCATCGCTCCGCGTTGGCTTTATCCGGGGAAGGCTTTGTCCTCCCGCAGCCTCGGTAGGACGTTGGCTTCCCCTTGAGGGGAAGCTGTCACCGTTAGGTGACTGATGAGGTGTCGGCTTTCACGCCGGGCGCGGCTTTCGCGTCCTCACGCGGGCGGATAATATCCGCCCTGCGGGGGCGCACATCGCCCTGCGGGGGGCGGCGGGAGCAAGCCCCCGCCCTACGGATGGCGCGTTTCCCGCCCGCCGGCTTTCACGCCGGGCGCGGCTTTCGCGTCCTCACGCGGGCGGATAATATCCGCCCTGCGGGAGCAAGCCCCCGCCCTACGGATGGCGTCCGAAACATTCGTGCAGGACGTAGGGGGCGGCGTCCCCGACGGCCCGCCCCGGCACGCACAATAAACGGAGGTCATAATGGAACAATTCTGGAACAACATAGTTTCCGCCGTGGCGGATAACGCGGTAAGCTTCTGCCTTACGGTGTTGGGCGCTATCCTGGCGCTCGTGATAGGCTTTCGCCTAATAAAGCTGCTGCTAAGACTCATTGAAAAGACCAAATTCTACGCTCGCCTCGACCCCACCGCGCGGCCGTTTATAACGAGCGTTGCTAACGTTGCGCTCAAAATACTGCTCATCGTAACCGCCGCCGGGATAGTGGGCGTGCCCACGGCTTCGCTTATAGCGGTCTTGGGCAGCGCAGGCGTGGCGATAGGTCTTGCGCTTCAGGGCAGCCTCACAAATCTCGCGGGCGGCGTTATGATAATATTCTATAAGCCCTTTAAGCGCGGCGACATAGTGGAATTTCCAAATACGGGCGAGCCCATGGGCAGAGTGAGCGATATATCCGCCTTTTACACCACAATAGAGGCTTTTGACAATCGCGTGCTCGTGATTCCAAACGGCACGGTGAGCAATTCGCCCATAATAAACTATACCGCGCGCGAGCTAAGGCGCGTGGATATAGAATTTCACATAGAATATTCGCAGGACTCGCAAAAGGCGCGCGAGCTCATATTGAGCGCGGCTGGCGGCTGCAAAGCCGTTTTAAGCGACCCCGCGCCCTACGTTATAATGACTAAAATGCTCGATTCAAGCGTAGTCATGCGCTATAGCGGCTACTGCAAGGCCGCCGACGCCTTGGGCGCGGAGTGCGATATAATGGAATTGGTCAAAAAAGCCTTCGACGAAAACGGCATGACTATACCCTTCCCGCAGATGGACGTGCACGTTAAGCCCTAATCGCGCCTCGCCCTTGAGGCAATGTTTGCAAGGCGCAAAAGCGATAAAAGCGACGCGAGCGCCGCCACCACATAGGTGAGCGCGGCGGCGCGGAGCACCTTTTTCGCGGGCGCTTCCTCGTCGCGGCTTATATAACCGCCGCCTGTGAGCATGGCGATGGCTCTATTTGACGCGTTGAATTCAACCGGCAGCGTCACCACCTGAAAAAGCAGCATTGCGCCATAGATATAAACTCCTACCTTGGCTAAAACAGGGCTTGAGAGCAACAGGCCGATGAGCACTATAAAAGGCGCCGCGTTCGACGCGAACTGCGCAAGCGGCAGCACCGCGTTTCTAAGCCTTATTGGCGCATACCCCTCCTGATACTGCATAACATGGCCTATCTCGTGCGCCGCCACGGCCAGAGCCGCAATGGAGTCCCGCCCGTAAACGGCCTCGGAAAGTCCCACGGTATTAGTTTTTGGATTAAAATGATCCGTCAGCGCACCCTTGACGCACATTACCTGAACGTTCGCGCCGCCCGAATAAAGAAGGTCGCGCGCCACGTCCGAGGCGACCGCGCCCGAAGCCGCGCGCACCGTGTTATACTTGTTAAAAGCGCTCCTAACTCCCGCCTGCGCGATAAGCCCCAGCACAAAAACTATCACTATCGCAATAAGCAGCACGCTGTCCGTGCCGTAAAGCAAGCCGTAATATGGCATATAAAAACACCTCCGTTTCCATTATTATAGCATAGTCATTCCGGCGCTATTACGAACTTTTATCAAAAAAACAGAAGCGAATTGTGGCACATTATGATATAATTCCCTTCATGAGAGAATTTTTAAAGGATAAGATATTTCTAAAAAAGTTGCTCGTGATCTGCCTGCCGATAGCCTTGCAGCAGCTAATAAATACGTCCATGTATATGGTGGATACGCTCATGATAGGCAAGCTTGGCGACGCGTACCTCGCGGGCGTTGGCGCGGCCAACCAGGTGAGCTATCTTTTGGATATATGCCTTTTTGGCGTTATGAGCGGCGCTATGGTGTTTATGGCGCAGTTTTACGGCAAAAATGACGTTAAGGGCATAAAGCACACACTTGGCCTGTGCCTCATATTCTGCCTTGCGTGCGCCGCGATATTTATCCTTTGCTCGCTATTTATCCCCAAAACGCTCGTGGGGCTTTTTTGCAGCGAAGCGCCAACGCTTGAGCACGGGCTTGAATATCTCTCGGTGGCGTGGCTGTGCTTTATACCGCGCGCCGTAATTTGCTCGTATTCGAGCGTGCACAAAACCACCTCAAACGCCCGCCTCCCCATGCTCGCGGGGCTCATGGCGCTCATTGTGAACGTATTTTTTAATTACTGCCTGATATTTGGCAATCTCGGCTTCCCAATGCTCGGCGTCAAGGGAGCGGCGATAGCCACGCTCATTGGCACGGTTGCGAATATGCTCGTGCTCATAGTCGCCAGCTACGCGAAGGAAAATCCCGCGCGCGCCACATTCAGCGAGCTTTTTGTGGGAGCCTTTGATAATATCAAAAGCTTTCTCGCGGTTTCTGTGCCGGTGTTTATAAACGACGCTATTTTCGCCGTCGGCACGGTGGTGCTCAATTTTGTTTATGGGCAGATGGGCACCGAGGCGTTCGCCGCCATAATGATAGTGAACGCGGCGGATAATCTCGCGTTCGTGCTTTTAAACGGCGTTGGCTCGGCCTCCGGCATTATGATAGGCAATGAGCTTGGCGCGGGCGATAAGGAGCGCGCGAGCGTATACTGCAAGCGTTTTTTGTGGCTCACCTTCTCACTTGGCGTACTGCTTTTGCTTTTGCTCTGCTTCCTTGGCGTCCGTGTACCGTATTTTTATGATAGCTCAATGGAGGTTAGGCAGATGGCGGTGACATGCATAATTCTGCTCGGCCTGGCGCAGCCGGTGGGCGCGGTGAACTTCACGGTGATAGTTGGCATACTGCGCTGCGGTGGCGACACCCGCGCCGCCACGCTTATAGACACCTTGCCGCTTTGGTGCTTTGCAATTCCCGCCGCGCTCATAGCGGGGCTCATATTTTCGGCGTCGCTACCCATTGTGTACGCGCTGACGCTAAGCTCCCAGATAATCCGTTTCATATTTGGTGTTAAGCGTGTAAAGAGCGGGAGCTATTTAAGAACATTAGTGTGATTTAGTAAGCTTTTTGTGTTGCACTCGCGGCATTATTGCGATAAAATACATATATGAATGTTGGCGTAGTAAAAAGGCTTGTAAATTCGTATGTGAACCTCGACATTGACGACGGTGTTTATCGTTGCATGCTTCGCGGCTTTACGGGCGACCAATCAGAAGGCGAGCCGCGGCTTCTTTTCTCGCTGCCATCGCAGCGCGCGCATAAATTCCGTATATATTTTAATGATCGCGTCCTCATGATAACCGAAATAGACGAGCAGTTTTTCGTTGGCATACTGCGCTTTCGCGGCATGAAGGAGGTTGGCGACGAGATGTATCTCACGTTCGCCCTTCTTGATACGCGCCAAAGGAGCACCGGGCGTTACGGCTTCCGCGTGAAGCACAGCGAAAAATGCCTTGTCGAGCAGGACGACCCTTCCCGTCCGGACGGGATATATCAGCTAAAGAGCACCATGGTGGATATTAGCGAAAGCGGCATCGGGCTTATCTGCCCGCACAGGCTGTCCACCGATTATGACGTTAGGTGCATAGTCACCATAGCCGATGAGGAAATGATATTGCCCTGCCGCGTTATCTACTGCAACGCGCTCGCGGGCGAGACTTTCACCTATCGCGTGGGCTTAAACATAATGCGCACCACGGCGGATCAGCAGCGCAAGCTTTCCAAATATATAAGGGAATTGCAGCTAAGGCATATAAGGAGCGAAAACGGCATAGGGCTGCCAAGACGACCGGAATAAATACGCCAATGCCGTCAGGCATTAGCGCTCACGAGAACGCCGCAGGCGTTCTCTGTTTTTTTGGGAGAAAATGCGCGTACCGCGGGGGTTCGCGTTTGTTGCTTGAAATGGATCGTAGGCGTCCTCGACGTTCCGCCGGGGCTGCGCACTGGCGGTGCGGTGGACATGCCGTAGGGCGGGGGCTTGCTCCCGCCGCCGGGGGTGCGCCTGCGGGGTGGCGCGTGCGTGCCGCGGTACGTCAAAATCTGCGATTTTGACGTACCCTACGGGGGTTCGCCCGTGTGTTTGGCATTCCTTCGTAGGGCGGCATGCCCTCATGCCGCCGCGCCTCATGCTTCCCCTTACGCCATTATACCCGTCACGTCCATTAGATCGTTATGATTCACCCTCACGCCGCTTGCGGCGGGGGTTGTGAACCTATGCATAAGCTTTTCCACATTTTCCGTGCGCGCAACGGGCATCATCAGCCTTATCGCGGCCTTATCCGTTATGCCGAGCATATCTAAAAGCAGCTGCACGCCATCGCCCACGCCGGGCGTTTCATCGAATGAAACATCTATCTTGTTCTCGCGAATATCCATATAAACTATGCGCGTGTGCGGCGTTTCGGCAAAGGGGATAACGAGCGCCATGAGCACGCGCTCCGGGGTCAAAAGCCGCCACAGGCATTTCGCGCCCACAAGCTCCGTTTCGCCGTGCATTGTAACATAGCAGTAATTATATTCGCCGCTCGCACGCAGCTTTAGCGTGTTGCGCTCGCGATATTCATAAAATGTAACCTCCATGCCCTCCGCCGTCTTTTTAAAGCGCAGCATATCCGTGCCCATGGTGTAATTGCCATGAACGCCCTGCACTATTGTGGGAAAAAGCCCGCCCGTATTGCTCTCAAGCTTATATTCGCGGCCATCGAGCATGCTCGCCATCGCCTCAAAACCGTCCGGATTCGCTTCAAGGCGCTCTTGAAAGAGGCAAGTGGAGATATTCGGCTCGAAAACGGCGTTTTCCTGATACGCCGCAAGCTCTAAATAGGCGCGTTCGTCGCGCTTATAAGCGCCGCTCGACATGGATAAGAGCAGCTCCTGCACATATTTTAGCAGCGGCGACGCGCCTATCAAGCGCGCGTTACCCGCGTATACGGCCACCACGGCGTCATATTTGGGGAAGCAGAAAACGAATTGCCCGAAAACACCGGAAAAATTGAAAGCGCCGTCGCCAAGCTCATTCATCCATATCTGATAGCCATAGCCCTTTTTCGCCTCGCCGTTGGGCGTTTCTATGCGCGGCGTGGTAGCGAGTGTGCAATAGCTCTCGCTCAAAACGCGCTCGCCGTTAAAAACTCCCTTATTCATATAAAGCAGCCCCAGCTTCGCCGCGTCCTCAAGCGTGACGTTAAAGCCCCAGCCGCCCTTCTCCGTGCCGCGCGGGCAAACCTCCCACGAGCGGCGGTCAAACTTGAGCGGCAAAAACAGGCGCGGCGTGAGATATTCCATAAGCCCCATGCCGCTCACGCGGCGCACTATGGCGCTTAGCATATATGAATTGAGCGAATTATATTCAAATGCCGTGCCCGGCTCAAATTTCGGGAGCGATTCAATAAACATCTTCGGCCAGTCCGCATCGAGCATGGAGCCAACCTCATTGAAGCGGTTGCCCGAGGACATGGTTAAAAGATGCTCCACAGTGAGCGTTTTATAATATTTGCTCATGGGCGTGGCAACGGTGTCCGCTAGTATATCGCACACCCTGTCGCTCGTTTTTATGCGTCCCTCGTCCACAAGAAAGCCTATTGCCGCCGAGGTGAAGCTTTTGCTCATCGAATACACCATCTGCGGCTGACGCGCCGAATACGGCTTGTAAAATGCCTCGCCAAGCACCTTGCCGTGGCGAATAACGAGTATCCCATGCGGCAAAACATTCACCTTGTCAAGCTCGAGCCGCTCCATAAAGCGCTTTAAAGCTATGCTCGAAACGCCCTCGTCCTCCGGCACGGCGCGCTCAAGCGGCGCATAGTCCGGCGCGGCCGCGAGCGCGGGCTTCTGCATGGCGTACCCGTAAGGCGGTATGGCGTCAACATTGTGCTTGAGGAAATTCATCATCAAATCTACGCTTCGCTTTTGAATAGTTATATCCATTATGCCCCCATCAAAAAGGAACCGGCGCGGGGTCGGTTCCTTTTTTGAATAATCAGATTATTTGTCGCAGTCGCAATGGTCATGGTCGTGGCAGCCGCAGTCGCAATCATCGTCGTCACAATCGCAGCCGCACTCGTCAAAGCGGGCCTCGACTATTTTGATGAGCTCGTCAAGCTTATCATCGTCGGCGGGAAGGAATTCCTCCTCATCGCCATTGGTGACTATCTTCATGATATAAAGCTCGTCGGAATCGCCGCATTCCTCATCATCGTCGCACTCGCACTCCTCGTCGCACTCGCACTTCTTGTCCTCGCACTCGCACTCCTCAACATCGACGGGATCCATGAGCACCGCGTATTCCTGACCCTCGTGCTCGAAATAATCAATGACCTCAAGCTCGAATTCGTTGCCATCGTCATCCTTGAATACGACTATATCTCTTTCTTCTTCCACTTTGGCTTCCTCCTAATTTTGGTAATTTGATTTTACATCATCAAATTGTTCAGTTCAATAGTCTTTACATTATTCCCCGTTTCGTTTACCATTTATACATAATGTTTGAG
>CAZZNN010000029.1:0-14531 GCA_964655605.1 uncultured Oscillospiraceae bacterium | reverse complement strand
GATGAACGAGGGCATGATAGCGCCATACCGTAAGGCGATAGAGGAGGGCTAAGCCTGCTTGCCCCTATACTCAAGGCAGAGCATTGTTATATCGTCAAACTGCGGAGCTTCGCCGACAAAAGCGTCAACATCGCTTTTAACAAGCGCGCAGAGCGCCTGCGCGTCCGCGCTAATGTTGGCGTTGAGCACGTTTATAAGCCTATCCTCGCCATATAGCTCATCGTTTAAATCGGTCGCCTCGGTAACGCCGTCGGTATAAAGGAAAATTTTGTCGCCGGGCGTGAGCGCAAGCTCGTTTACACGATATTTAATGCCCTCCATGCCTGCTAGCACGAAACCAGCGCGGCTCTTTAGATATTCGTAAGCGCCATCGCCGCGCTTTACAAGCGGCGGGTTGTGACCGGCGTTCGCAAATGACACAAGCCCTGTTTCAAGGTCTATAATGCCCATCCACGCCGTAACGAACATGCCTGCTTCGTTGTTATCGCAAAGCTTAGCGTTGGCGGCGGTGAACACATCGCTAACGTCAGTGCCGCTTTCTGCCTGACTCTTTATGAGCGTCTTTGCAGTCATCATAAACATGGCGGCGGGTATGCCCTTGCCTGAAACGTCCGCGATGAGGAAGGCAAGCCTGTTTTCTCCCAGCAGATAGAAATCATAGAAATCGCCGCCAACCTCCTTGGCTGTTATCATGTCGGCAAAAATATCGAAATCATCGCGGCTTGGGTGCGCGGGGAAAAGTGCGGGCAGCGAGGAATGCTGAATTGTTTTTGCGAACTCCAGCTCCTTGTCTATCCTCGCGGCAGCCTCCGCGATATAGCGCTTTAGGGTGTGTACGGTGGAATTTATATCGTCAGAGAGCGAGGCAAATTCCTCGTTTGAACGCACGTTTACGGTGACGTTCAGGTTGCCGCCTGTTATCTCGGCAAGCGAACGGTTTATCTTTTGTATGTTTTCAACGATGAGCTTTTTTATCAGGAAATATATCAGCGTAAACATCACCGCAAACACGATTATCTGCATGAATACCGATACGTAAACCGATACGTTGCGCATGAACACCGCTTCCGTCTCCGGCATAACGGCGATAATATAGTAGCCCTCGGAAATCATATACATGCAATAGCAGCTCTCCCCGTAAACGAGCGCGGTAAAGCTGGTATTTTCCGGCACCTCGGCCTTATCTATCCATATCCCGGTAACATATAGGTTCTGCCCCTCGTAATTATTGCGGTCGCTCACTATATTCCATGTTTCATCAGCGATTATTATGCAGCCGCCTTCGCCCACATGCCTGTTGCGCGTTGCGCCAACGACCTCGGCGGCAATATCCTCGTGAAACTGCTTGGCATTGTAGCCCACCTGCACAAAGCCGCCGCGCTTTAGGGTCACGCCCGCATATTTTCTCGATACCCCCTTATCGTATGATATGGGCTGATAGCTTTGCACATATTCGTCCGTACCCGCGAGCAGGCGCATGAATTGCGAGGATTGATTGCCGCTTGCCATGTCGTAACCCACAAAATCGGGGTTTGTGCTGGCGGTGATATGGCCGCTTTCGCCTATTATGTTTATTTCTGCTATATCGTAGGCCTTGGCAAGCCTGTTGACGAGCTGAGTTTCGTCCTCGTCCACGCTGTCTATCGCCCTTGCTACCGTGTGCGTGAGATTTAGAAGATTTAAGTCCGAAGCGTCGTTTATATCGGAATTGACGTCGTCGATATTGAGCTTTAAAAGATTATCCGCGTCGCTTTTTGAAAGCTGGGTCTGCAATACGAATGTGAATACGCTCGTTGCGACAAACGCAACCACAACGCACACGAGAAGCCCGCGCGAGAAGGATTGCGATATTTTTTTTATTTCGTAGCGCGAAACAAGCTTTTCCCGGCCAAGAAGCCCAACTGTGAGCACCGAGAGCATGACGGAGACGGCGTTTGCCAATATCATTGGCCCCGCGCACTGCTCAACTATAGTGAACGCGCGGTGTACTTCCGACATATTGGTGAAAAAAAGCATGAGCATGTGTATCACTTCCGCCACTATGCCCGCCGCCAGGCCATATACCCAGGACGGCTTTTTATCGTCGAACATCCATTTGCGAAGCGCCGCGCCTATAAAGCCCGCGATGGCCGTTGACACCGAGCACGCAAGCTGCGTGTATATGCCGGCGCCCCAATATGTGGCGAACCATCTTTCAACGCCGCCTATAAGACCCGCTATTATGCCCGCGGGAGCGCCGAAAATAAGCCCCGCGCATAAGGGCGCGGCGTCGCGCACATTCATTGTGGCGTCCGTCGCCTCAACGCCAAACTCTGTGCCGAAGATGGCGATGGCGCCGAAAACAACGCCTATTATCGCCTGCTTTGCCCTATAGCTTAGCTTTGAAAAGGCTGTTTTTTTATTTAATATGTAAATTATTGCCGATGCGATAACCGGCAGCGCCGCTGCCGCGGCCAGCTTGAGTATAGCGCTTGCGCTCATTCGCGGCCTCCGATCCAGAATTTGCCCGTCATGATAATTGAATATTAGACAAATTTCACGAGTCTGTCAAGGTAAACAGCAATGAAAGCGCTTTGCAGCGCTTTATTTTTATTCATGGTTATGATAGACTTATACAATAAATCCAAATAAAGTATGGGGGATATTTCATGAAAAGAATAATTAAGCTGATGAGCGTTATGCTTTCGGCGCTGCTGCTGCTTTCGCTATTGGGCTGCGCCGCGCCGGAAGGAGAAGGACTCGCCGGAACCGACCCCGCCATAGGCTCGCCCGATACGAGCGCGCCGCTTGAACCGGCGGAGGGCGTAGCGCCGGACGGCACGGCTCAAGGCGAAACGGCCAAGTGGAGCGTATTCATCTATATGTGCGGCACAGACCTTGAAAGCGGCTCTGGCGCCGCGACGGACAATATAATCGAGGCGCTTGAGGCTTATAGCGTTGAGGACGTGAACGTGATTGTGCAGACCGGCGGCACGGCCACGTGGCAGAATGATTATGTTGACTCGGAAGTTATCCAGCGCTGGAGCCTTACCGATGGCGATATGACGCTTGTGGACGAGCGCGAGCTCGTGAGCATGGGCGACGCGAAAACGCTGGCGGACTTTTTAACATGGGGCGTTAACGCCTATCCCGCCGAAAAGACCATGGTGCTCTTTTGGGATCACGGCGGCGGAGCGGCGTCGGGCGTCACATTTGACGAGCTTTTTGATGGCGACGGATTAAGCCTGGGCGAGATACAGCAGGGCTTGGCCGCGGCCGAAATTCAATATGAGCTTATCGGCTTTGACACCTGCCTTATGGCAACGCTTGAAATGGCCGAGCTCATTGCGCCGATGGCAAACTATATGGTGGCGAGCGAGGAGATTGAGCCGGGCGGCGGCTGGGACTATACGGCGTGGCTTTCATACCTCTATAATAGTCCGGAAGCCGACGGCGCGGCGCTTGGCAAGGCCGTGTGCGATTCCTATTACGCCAAGTGCGACAGCACAGGCGATGCGCCCATGGCGACGCTCTCCGTGATAGACCTTTCAAAAATTCCCGCGCTTATGGAGTGCTTTGGCGCCATGGTTGACGAAATGACCGGCGTTACCGAGGATATAGACAGCTATCGCGAATTCGTTCAGGGCGTTACCCGCGCAGAGAACTATGGCGGCAACAATGAAAATGAGGGCTATACCAATATGGTGGATCTTGGCGACCTAGCCATGAACACCGAAAACGTGCTCCCCACAACGGCGGATAATGTGCTGACGGCGCTCTTTGACGCTGTGGTGTATTCCGTAAAGGGCGAAAACCGCACCGAGGCGAACGGCATATCGGTGTTCTTCCCGCTTGGCATGGACGAGAATCTTTTCAATATGTATGCCGCCACGGCCGCTCCGCTGCCAAGCTATGTGCGCTTTATTGAGGCCGTCACCGATTGGACCGCGCCGGACGGCACCGAGGCGCCCGTTGTTGAAAACGCGGTGTCCGGCGGCGATTACTCGGTTGAATATGAAACATATCTTGATGACGACGGCATGTTCTGCCTCAATGTAACAAGCGGCATGGAGACCGTGGCGAGCGTGGCCTTCGACCTATACTTTATGGATTACGACTATAACGAGTATATGCTGATGGGCCGTGATAACGATATAGCGGGCGATTGGGAAACGGGCGAGTTTATGGATAATTTCCGCGGCGTCTGGCCTACGGTAAACGGTTATTATTGCTCGCTTACTCTGCTTGCCGAAACCGATAGCTATACTCTCTATTCCATACCCATCATGCTAAACGGGGTTGAGACCTCGCTGCGCGCCGCCTATGAATATGACAGCGCCGGAAACGGCCGGTATGTGGTGTATGGCGCGTGGGACGGCATAGACGAGGACACCGGCATGAGCTCAAGGGACATAGTAAAGCTCAAGGACGGCGACGAGGTTACTATGCTCTTTGACTGCGTAAACTGGGATACAGGCGAAATAGCCACCTATGAGGTTGGCTCCTTTACCGTAAACGGCGAGGTGGTTATGGAGGAAAGCCCGCTTACAGACGGCGATTATGCCTATAGCTACACCATAATCGACGTTTTCGGCAAGGAATACACCACGCCAACCGTGATAATGGAATGCCAAGGCGGCGAGATAACCGTTTACGAAACGGAAGAATAAGCTTCCGGCGTGAGGCCGCCGCGGGGCGGCGGAATTAAAATGCAAAAATGGCGAAAGCGAGCGCCGCTTTCGCCATTTTTGGCCTTTTGGCCGATATGACGATCAGCGCTTGGCTGGAATGCTTATTATAATGAGCGAAATTAAAATATAGAATATACAAAATAATGCTTTACAAAATATATTATCTGTGTTAGCATTATGCCTAATTTAGAAAAGGAGCGCACAGAAGATGATGAACGCGTTGAAGCAATATTCGTTTAACGCCGCCAAAGCAAACGGCGAGTCTTTTGCTGCGCGTCGCAATTTAGTTATAGTAGGGGGTATCGCTTTGGCGGTATCCCTTATTTTTATTGAGCTTGTCAGCATTATTACAGTCGTAGCTGTTCTTAGCATACGACTTAGCGTAGTTGTACTTGGAAAGAGGAAAATGCTGATAGGCCCGTCGCTATAGAAAATGCAAGCTAAAGCGGCTCCGCCAATCGGCGGAGCCGCTTTTTTATATGTTTACCTCGCCTGTGCGGCGCATGGCGCGGCGCGGACGAAGAAATATTTTTGAAAGGACTACCTCAAATGAAAAAGTATTTTCGTATGTTTCTGGCGCTTCTTGTGTGCGCTTGCCTAATGGCGGGCTGCGCGGCGTCTCCCGCGCAAGCTCCTAAGGACGCGTCGAGCGATAAGCCTGCCGCGTCAGGCGAACAAGCTCCCGCTTCGGCAAAGCCAAGCGGCGGCGCTTCGGCAAGCGCCATAAAAATCGGCGCGATAGGCCCTGTAACCGGCGAGGTCGCCATATACGGCCAAGCGGTGAAAAACGCAATGGAGCAGGCCGTAAGCGAGATAAACGCCATGGGCGGCATACAGTTTGAGCTCAATTATCAGGACGATGCGCACGACGCGGAAACCTCCGTCAATGCCTACGGCACGCTTATGGACTGGGGAATGCAGCTACTGATAGGGCCAGTCACGTCAACTCCGGCTGCGGCCGTGGCTGCCGAGGCCGATAGCGATAGAGTGTTCATGCTCACGCCCGCCGCTTCCTCGCCCACCGTTATCGAGGGCAGGAGCTGCGTATTCCAAATGTGCTTCCAGGACCCCAAGCAGGGCGCTTCGTCGGCCGAATATATAGCCTCAAGCGGAGTAGGCAAAAAAATAGCCGTCATCTATAATAATGGCGACGCTTATTCAACGGGCATATACGAGCAATTCGTTGCCTCAGCCGCTGAAAAGGGTCTTGAAATAGTGTATACGGGCACTTTCACCGATGATTCCGACACCGATTTTTCCTCGCAGCTTACCGCCGCGCAAAACGCGGGCGCGGAGCTATTGTATCTGCCGATATACTATACGCCCATCTCGCTTATGATGACGCAGGCGGCGGCGATGAAATACGCGCCTGTATTCTTCGGGGTCGACGGCATGGACGGCATACTCGCGCTTGAAGGCTTTAGCGTTGCGCTTGCCGAGGGCGCTTACATGCTCACCCCGTTCTCGGCGGTCTCAAAGGACGCTTTCACCGCCGCGTTCGTCGAGGGCTATAAGGCCGCTTACGGCGAAACGCCAAACCAGTTCGCCGCAGATGGCTACGATTGCGTATACGCCGTATACGAGGCGATAAAGGCGGCGGGCATAACAAGTGATATGAGCGCCGAGGATACCTGCGAGCTGCTCGTCAATCAGTTTGTCGACAATATGGTATTCAACGGCGCCACCGGCAAGGAAATAAAGTGGATGGCGAGCGGCGAAGTATCAAAAACGCCCATGATAGTTGTTATAAAAGACGGCGTGTACGCGGCGGCGAACTAAGTGTCGGCGCTTATGGGAGAGCGGCGCGCGCCGCTTTCCCAAGAATGGTTGTTTAGGAGTTTAGCATGACTTTTTTGACCTATTTGGTAAACGGAATAAGCCTTGGCAGCGTTTATGCCATAATAGCCCTTGGCTACACCATGGTTTACGGCATAGCCAAAATGCTCAATTTCGCTCATGGCGACATAATTATGGTGGGCGGCTATGTTTCCTATTTTGCGTTCTGCCAGTTTGGCATGCCCGCGTGGGCGGCGCTTGTATTGGCTATGCTCGCGTGTGTGGCGCTGGGCGTTATCGTGGAGCGGCTCGCATACAAGCCGCTTAGAAGCTCAGTGTCGCTGGCGGTGCTGATAACCGCCATAGGCGTGAGCTATTTTCTTCAAAATGGCGCGCAGCTTATATTCACGTCCAATCCGCGCATATATACCTCGCTCGTGGGTATTGAGCCGCTGCCGCTCTTTGGCGGCGCTATGGTGATCTCGGGCGAAACCATAGTAACGATAGGCGCGTGCCTCGCAATTATGGCCGCGCTCATAGTGCTCACAAAGAAAACCAAGCTCGGCAAGGCCATGCGCGCGGTGAGCGAGGATAAGGAGGCTGCCGAGATAATGGGCATAAATGTGAACGCCACAATCTCGGCCACATTTGCAATAGGCTCGGCGCTTGCGGCAATAGCGGGCGTGCTGCTGCTTTCGGCCTACTCCACCCTTATGCCTTCAACGGGCGCAATGCCGGGCATAAAGGCGTTCACGGCGGCGGTGTTCGGCGGCATAGGCTCCATTCCCGGCGCGTTCGTGGGCGGAATACTGCTTGGCATAATTGAAAAGCTTTCTCAGGCGTATATTTCAACTCAGCTTTCAGACGCCATAGTGTTCACCGTGCTTATAATAGTGCTTTTGGTAAAGCCATCGGGGATACTCGGCAGGCAAACAAGCGAGAAGGTGTGATTAGATGAAAAAAAGGTTAAGTAAAGCTGCCACGCGCGACCTCGTGACGATACTTATTGTCACTGCGCTTTTCATATTATTTCAGTCGCTAGACAGCGCGGGCGCGCTCAAACGCTCGCTAAGCGGGCAGCTCGTGCCTGTGTGCGTATATATAGTGGCGGCGATAGCGCTCAATCTCGTGGTTGGCATATCGGGCGAGCTAAGCCTTGGCCACGCGGGCTTTTTGAGCATAGGCGCATTCTCCGGAGCCGTGCTTTGCCATGTTTTTGCGGGCATTGAAAGCGAAACTGTGCGCCTCGCGCTGAGCATGGTGCTAGGCGGCGTTGTGGCGGGATTTTTTGGACTTTTGATAGGGATACCGGTTTTGAGGCTGCGCGGGGATTATCTTGCTATTGTCACGCTCGCCTTTGGTGAAATAATAAAGAACCTTATAAACTGCGTGTATCTTGGCTATGACGCTCAGGGCTGGCATTTTGGCTTTTCAAAATCGCTCGCAATGGACGGCGGCACAGTGGTTTTAAACGGGCCTATGGGCGTTACGGGCAACGCCAAGCTTTCAACCTTTGCGGTGGGCTTTGCGCTTGTGCTTTTCACGCTCATAGTGGTGCCAAATCTTATCCGCTCAAAAACGGGGCGCGCCATAATGGCGCTGCGCGATAATAGAATTGCGGCGCAAAGCATCGGCCTTTCGGCTGGCAAATTTAAAATGACGGCGTTCGTCACCTCGGCGGCGCTCACAGGCATGGCGGGCGCGCTTTACATGATGAATTTCGCCTCCGTCGCGCCGAGCAAATTTGGCTTCAATACGTCCATATTGATATTGGTGTTCGTGGTGCTCGGTGGCATAGGCAATATACGCGGCTGCGTGATAGCCGCAATAGTTTTAACGATATTGCCAGAGCAGCTTCGCGCGCTCGGGGATTACCGCATGCTCATATACGCGGTGCTCCTAATAGGCATGATGCTGCTCACCAATTCTAAAACCGGCAGGCGCTTTGTGGCGAACACCGCCGCGAGACTGGGCGCGCTTGTCGGCCGCGATAAAAAGGGGGAAAAGACGAAATGAGCGAGCTTATAAGGGTGATTACGGACGACGCGCTGCTCACTTCGCGCGATATAGATAAGCCGCCCGTGCTTGAAACAAGGCATCTTGGCATTGAATTTGGCGGGCTTTGCGCCGTGGACGATTTTAACATCACCATTGGCAGCACGGAGATCTCCGGCCTTATAGGCCCTAACGGCGCTGGCAAGACAACGGTGTTCAACCTTTTAACAAAGGTGTATCAGCCGACTAAGGGCACAATATTGCTAAAGCAAAGGGATATAAACGCGCTTACCACCATAAAGGTCAATCAGGCGGGCATAGCGCGCACATTCCAAAATATCCGCCTCTTTACGCAGCTATCGGTGATGGATAACGTGCTTGTGGGCATGCACAGGGATATTGAGTATTCGCTCGCGTCGTCGCTGTTTCGCCTGCCCGCGTTCCTCAAAGGCGAGAGGCTTGCAAAGGAAAGGGCTTTGGAGCTTTTATCCATATTCAATATGCAGGATATGGCGGATTCGCTCGCGGGCAGCTTGCCTTATGGCGCGCAGCGAAGGCTTGAGATAGTGCGCGCGCTCGCCACAAAGCCGTGCCTTTTGCTCCTCGACGAGCCCGCGGCGGGCATGAACCCGGCCGAAACGGCGGAGCTGATGGAAAACATAAGGCGCATACGCGATGAATTTAAGATAGCCATATTGCTCATCGAGCACGATATGAGCCTCGTAATGGGGATATGCGAGGGCATAGCGGTTTTAAATTACGGCAGGATAATCGCCAAGGGCACGCCCAGGGACATAAGAAACAATCCCGCCGTCATTGAGGCTTATCTTGGCAGGAAAGGAGCGGGCAATGCTCAAGGTTGAGGATATAAATGTATATTATGGCATGATACACGCCATAAAGGGGGTATCCTTCGAGGTGAACGAGGGCGAAATAGTCACGCTCATTGGCGCAAACGGCGCGGGCAAGTCCACAACGCTTAAAACCGTTTCCGGCCTTTTGCGCTCAAGGACGGGCGACGTGAGCTTTTGCGGCAAAAGCATTTTAAAGCGCGCGCCGCATAAGATAGTGGAGGATAAAATAGCGCATTGCCTTGAGGGAAGGCGCGTATTTTCGCAGATGAGCGTGGAGGAAAACCTTGAGATGGGTGGCTATACCCAAAAAAGCCGCGCCGTAAGGGCGGCGCTCAATGAGGTGTACCAAAGCTTCCCGCGCCTTGAGGAGCGCAAAACTCAGCTCGCGGGCACGCTTTCAGGCGGCGAGCAGCAGATGCTCGCGATGGGGCGCGCGATGATGTCAAGGCCGAGGCTTTTGATGCTCGACGAGCCGTCTATGGGACTTGCGCCCATATTGGTTGAGCAGATATTTAATATGATAAAAACGCTGCACGAAAAGGGCGTCACAATACTCCTCGTCGAGCAGAACGCGCAGATGGCGCTGTCGATAGCAGATAGGGGCTATGTGCTTGAAAGCGGCCGCGTGGTGCTCAGCGGCGGCGGCGCCGAGCTGCTCGCAAACGATAATGTGAAAAGCGCGTATTTGGGCGCGTAAAAGCGGCGATGTAATTATAATGGATCTAAAGGCGGCGCCGTATTTGCTTGCGGCGTCGCTTAAAATTTGGCGGATTATATAGAAAAAGCGAGCGAGAGCGCCAAAGGGCTTATTATGCTGCGTGGCGCGCGCTTGAGCGACATATAAAAAGCGTCAGTCGCGCTTTGTAGACGTGAAAAAGGGTGAAATGGACGCTGTGAAGCCATAAAAACTTAGGGCGCAAGCGCATAAAACGCTTCCGCCCATTTAATTTGCTTATTATCGCTTAGTGTTTTCAACCTCTTTTACTATCATTTGCTCAACCTCGCTTACCGGAACGTCCAGCGCCACCGCGAGTTCGCCGTATAAAAGCTCCTTGGCGCGCTTGATATATTTGTCGTCCGTTTGGCCAAGACCCTTTTTCTGAGCCACAGCGTCCACATTTTTATAGTAGATAAGCCTTATAAGCTGCAATAGATTTATGCAGTCGTATGTCTGCAAAGCGGCCTTATATTCTATCGCGGCCTGCTTGGCATCGTCGTATTTTTCAAATTCGGTGGCCATATCGGGTATGCCGTGAATAAGGTTTAATGCGTCCTCGCGCGATATTACGGGGCGCATGCGAATGTTAACGTCCGTAGGCGCGTATATGGTGCCGCTGTGATATAGAGGCGTTAAGGTGTAATAGGTCCTGCTTTTATCGAGCGCGGACATGCTGGGAACGCCAACCTGCTCAACCCTGCAAACGCCCTCTCCGCCGTATATAATTAGATCGCCCGCGCTATACATGTTTCTCCTCCAATTTTAAGGCTCACCTGTGATATATCTTATTCTAACATGAAATTGAGCCTAAATGTAAGGCTTTTTTCAAAATTGCGGTCTTTTGGCATAATAAAATAATAAGAAGGAATGGCTTGTCCCGCCTGCTCGCTTTTTGCAGGCCACGCTTAGCCCTCGCGTCAAAGCCGGCGCTATCTGCGGTGCGCCTTGCGCCTTTGCTTCATTTGGTACATGAGCGCGTCAGCCGAGGCGATAAAATCGTCTATGGTCTCAGAGCCGTATTCGCCGTATTGCGCTATGCCCATGGATAGGGAAAGCCTGTATGGCGCCTGGCCGGACATGTTGAATTCGCTCAGCGCCATCTGTATTTGGTCTATCGTGTTTTCAACGGGCTGCCTGTTTTTGCGCGTGCATATCACCGCGAATTCGTCCCCGCCTATGCGGGCGAGAAAATCGTTTCTGCCGCCGCAGACGCGCTTTAAAATATCCGCAACCTGCTGCAGGGCAATATCGCCCACGGCGTGACCGTAAGTGTCGTTTATATGCTTAAATTCATCGACATCTATAAAAATGGCGAAAAGCTCCATGCCGTCCTCAAGCGAGCGCGTGCGCAGTTCCAAATATTTGTCGAACTGACGGCGGTTGTTTACGCCGGTGAGCGCGTCGGTGGATATTTGCGTGTTTTGATTGTTCACAAATATCATCAGCAGGCTCGACACTACGCATATCCAGAATATCTGCATGTCGATAAGAAAATATTGCAGCACTCCGCCTATTATGAGCGGCAGAAGAAATAGCGCCATGTGATTGTATTCGCGGCGCTCAAAGCGCGTGTGCATGCGGAGTGATTTGCTAAGCGCAAGGCATACGGCAACAATAATATATATAGTGGTAAGCACCGTTTTTGACATTACGATGGGCCCGGCTTGATAGCGATTTGCGGAATCTATCGTGTATAGCCAGCCGGTGAAAAAATTCGCGATCACGAGCAGCGCGTTTAAAATGAGCGGGAAGAAATACACCGGAAGATAAAGCTTCAGCCTTCTTATGCCGCCGTCAGTGCGATATTGGCAGTAAAAAAGCCAAAGAAAGCCTATCATTGGCTCAAACAGATAGTATAGGCTGGAGCCGATGAGATTTATCGTGCCCGCGCCCTGAAACCCGGCGCCGTTTATTATGCACAGGAGCGAGTCCGCTATCAGCATAAAGGAGGCCATTTTGAGGAGCCTGTCAAAGAATTTTTGGTGAAGTGAAATAATGCCCTGCTGCTGCTTGTTGAAATACATCAGCAAAAGCACCAGCAGGCCGAACGCGTTTATTTCTAATGTAAAAAAATAGCTCGGCATTTTTTGCTTTTACACATAGACCCTCCGTGATTTTGACGATTGATTATATCATGCGGACCCTTGTGAAACAACTTAAATTATAAGCATGAGCGCGGGCACAACTATAAAGCACGCGAGCGTTGAAAGCGTCATTCCAACGGCGCAATAGCTATCGTCGGCGCCGGCGAGCGAGGCCATGGCGACGGTCTGCGCCATCACGGGCATGGCCGATTGCACCGTGTATACGCCGCGCGCGAGCCCTGCAATATTGAATATCGCGCAAAGCCCCACTATGAGCGCTGGCGACACTATGAAGCGAAACCCGAGCGCACACACCATGGATCTATCTATGCGGATATTCTTAAAGCCGGTAAGATATATCACAAGCCCAACATACATGAGCGAAAGCGGGGTGACCGTCTTTGAAAAATATGAGCATAGCTTCATTATAAATGCGGGCGGCTCAAAACTGAGCATCAAAAGGGTCAGAGCGACCGCGAGCGTTATGAGCGGCGCCGACGCGAGCCGCTTGAGCGTGGCTTTTGCGCCGGGCTTAACGTCAGAGGCGCTGTAGATATTGCTTGCGCCTATAGTCCAGAAAAGCACGCTGCTTGATATATAGTAAAGCAGCACGTAAATAACTCCCGCGTCGCCAAAAAGCTCATAGCATAGCGGATACCCAACGAACATGGTGTTTGAAAAGGCGCTCATGGCCACGAATATGCCCAAGCGCTTTTTGCCAAGCTTTAAAAGCTTGGCCGTGAGAAATGAGAGCAGCGCTATCACGACTATTGATATTGGCGGCACTATAAGCAGACTTCCGGCGCTTTTTAGCATGTTCGCGTCGAAGGATTCAAATATATTCACTATGCACATGCATGGAACGGCGATATTTATGAGAAATTTGCCGAAGAAGGCTTTGTGCTCGGCCTTTAGCCAGCCAAGCTTTCCAAGCGCGTAGCCGAGCGCCACCATTATGAGTATCAGCGCCACGGCCGACACGGAGTTAAGAAAACTTTCCATAAATATTATACCTGTGCGGGAAATCAAAGTAGGGCGGGGTCGCCTGACCCCGCCGCTGCACTACACTTTATTTAATTTTTCTGCACTCGAGATAGTAGCGCTTCTCGTGCGCCTCGCCCATTGAAAACGTCTTGCGCGGCAGCGCGCCGTCATAAACGACGGTGCGGAAGAAATCGCCCTTGTCCATAGGCGGGAGCAGGAAGCCCATGCTCTTTTCCTTGGCGCCAAGCTCTTTAACAACGTCCGCGCCATGGATATAGTCTATGCTGGACGCGTCAAATTCTTTTATAAGCGCGTCAAGCGCCTGCTGAAGCGTGCCCACGGGCAGCTGCTGCACGGGCTTGTGTACGCGGAAGAAGCCGGGGCCTTCGCTTGTTATAACGGGCAGAATGTGCTCGTCCTTATCGTCCGCGAGCGCCTTGTTCATGGCAAGCTCACACTCGGCCTCGTTTTTGAACTGCATGTATTCCGCTCCGCCGTTGTTGGCGCGGAATTGCTTCATTAAAAATTCTTCGGCCTTTGCAACGTTCACATTGAAGAGCACGCGATGTATTGGCTCAAACACTATGCCCTCGTCGTGTACGTTTTCAAGCTCAACGAGCGCGTAGCGGGCGGGGTGCGTCTCGCGTTGAGCGTCGCTAAGCGTGGGCTTTAGCGCTTCCCAGTTGGCCTTGGCGGTGGCGAAGCTGTGGTTGCCATCGCCCATGGCAAAGAGCATAGGCGCCTTCGTTTCATCGTATTTTTTGGAGAAAGCGTCCTTGTCGGCAAGCATGGCAAGCGCCTTGAGCACGTTTTCTATCACCTTTTCATCGCTTATGAAGTGGCCGCTGATGTGGCCGCCGCCAAGCATGAGCTCTGTGTCGTAGGAAATATTGTTATCGTTTGCGAGCGCCTTGAGCGGCTCGATAACGGTGCATTCGGGATCGTCTATCAAAACGAGTATGTGCGGAAGCTCAAGGGGAGCGTCCTTTCTTATGCGCAGTCTTGGCGGTATGCGCTCGACGATAGTGCCCTCGCTTGCGCGAATGAGCGTGGCCGAGCCTTTTTTATAGTCGTAGGCCTCAAGGTCGAGCGCCACAATAAGGCCGGTGCGGGTTTTGCCGTCCACAGTGCGCGAAACGAGCATTAGCCCTTCGCCTATGGACGCGAGAGTGCCATTTTTAACGTATTCGTTCATGCAGGCGTTTATGTCATTAATGCGCTCTGCTTCGCCGGGCTTGTCAAGATACATTTCAGGCAGCATAAGCCTGAGCGTCGAGGGCGCGGAGCCGACAAAATCTTCGGCCTTTTCCCAATAATCCGGCTGAGAAGTGAACTGGTCGCACGCCACGACCGCCCACTTCTTCATATCAATGCCGGCTTTGGGCATCATAAGCTCGGGCACCTTAACACCCACGCTGTTCGCGAATTTACTCATGTTGACCTCCAAAAA
>CAZZNN010000028.1:0-14681 GCA_964655605.1 uncultured Oscillospiraceae bacterium | reverse complement strand
GCCTGCGCTCCTCCTCCATGCTATCGAGCGTGGCGGTTTTCTTTGAGGGGAACACGCCCTCCTCGAAGGCGCATAAAAACACGTATGGGAACTCAAGCCCCTTGGCGGCATGCACGGTCATTAGCTTGACAGTGTTTTTGCGCTCTGAAGTATCCATATTGGTAAAAAGCGCAACGTGATTGAGGTAGTTATCGAGCGTGCTCTCCTCGCCGCAGGTGGTTTCGTATTCATATATGGACTGCTTTAGCTCCGCAAGATTATCAAGCCGCTCCTGCGAGCCTTCGGTGCGCAAGGCTTCCTCATAACCGCTCTTATGCAAAACATCGGTGAGTAATTCGGAAATTGGCTTGGTCATGCAGCTTGCACCAAGAGTATCTATCATATTCACAAATGCGGCGGCCTTGGTATTCTTAAAAAGCTCGTCCTCAAGCGTAAGCTTGAGAGCGTTATATAAGGAGCACTCATGCTCCGCCGCGTAAGCGCGAAGAAAGCGCATTCGCTTTTCGCCCAAATTCCGCTTTGGCACATTGGCTACGCGCATGAACGACAGGTCGTCCTTATATATGAGCAGCCTAAGATATGACAGCGCGTCCTTTATCTCCATGCGGTCATAGAACTGGACGCTGCTATATATGGTATACGGCAGCTTTTCACGCAGAAATACGTCCTCTATCGTGCGGGTAACATAATTTGCGCGATACAAAAGCGCAATGTCGGAGCGCAAAGCGCCTTGCTCCTCAAGCCGCTTTATGCGCTCACAAATCCACTTCGCCTCGTCCTCGGCGGTTTCATTATGGCAATATTCCGCTCGCGCGCCTGATGGGAGGGTTGGAATAAGCTTGGTATCGGCGCGGCGCTTATTCTTTGAAATCAGCGAATTGGCAACGGCGACTATTTCAGGCGTTGAGCGATAATTTTTCATCATGCTTATCGTTTCAACATTTGGATATTCCTTATCAAAATCCAGAAGATATTTCACATTAGCCCCGCGCCATGTGTATATGGTCTGGTCGGGGTCGCCAACGATGAACAGATTCTTGTGATAACCGCACAAAACGTCCATAAGGGTGTATTGAAGCCTATCAATATCCTGAAATTCGTCTATCATTATATACTCAAGGCGCTGCTGCCACTTGAGCTTGATTTTTTCATCGTTTTTAAAAATATAGAGGCTGAAATTTATAAGGTCGTTATAATCAAGGCCGAAGCATTTCTTCTCCTGATAAAGATAGCCATAGAAAATAATGTCCCGCGCGTCCACCGCGTCCAAATATTTTTGCCGGAGCTGCTCGGGCGACATGGCTATCATATAGTTGTAATAATCGGGTTCAACTATGCATTTGCGAATTTCTATCATGTCCCGCGCGTTGCCAAAGGTCATGTGCCTAAGCGTTAAGCCGCGCTCCTCATAGATGAGCTTTAGCATTGCGTCTATATCGGAATTATCGAGCACAAGGAAATTCTTGGGATATTGAACGGCGTTGCTGTCCTCCTGCAATATTGAAACGCAGAAGCTGTGGAAGGTGCTTATATAGCCGGTGTCGTTATCGCCGGTGAGCGCGCGTATGCGCTGCTTCATTTCGTTTGCGGCTTTATTTGTGAAGGTGACGCAGAGTATATTGCCCGGCAGCACGCCAATGTCGTTTACAAGATAAGCAAACCTTTGCGTGAGCGCGCGTGTCTTGCCGGAGCCGGCGCCCGCGTATACGCGGACGAAGCCTTCGGTAGCGGTCACAGCGGCAAGCTGCTCAGAATTTAGTTTTTCGAGCGCCGCGCTCAAAATTCGCCTTTAAGAAGCTCAAAAAGCGCCGCGCACTCCTCGTCTGAAAGCGTTACGCCCTTGCCCATCTTTTCATGATCCGGCGCCCACTCCCTTATATCGTATTTGGGGGCGCGTCCATTCCATGATACGCGGTTCACTTCCTTTGTCCAGCCCTTTGAGGATTCAGACAACGTGCCTATATGCTTTACTATATCGAATTTCAATTCATCCATTGCTTTTCTCCCTGAAAATTATTTCATCATATCCGGTTTGCGAGTCGAACTCCGCATCGTATTCATATTCGTCGAGTATGCCGAGCACGAGCTCGCAGGTGGTGTTTATTATGCAACCCTTGGTTAAGTGGCCGCCTATTGTGGATAAATCCTCCTTTGAAAGCGCTATGTGCAGATGACAGCGTTTTTCGCTCACGCTGCCCATGAGCGAAACTATCTCCGCATGCTCGTCTATCTGCCTTATATTCACGCCGGACGCGTCACGCAGTCTCGCGCTGGATACGCAGCCCACGGCGCATAGCACGACTCCCGCCTTTATATGCTCTTTTTGGCAGACGCCCGCTATGCTGTTATATAGATCGTCGCCCCTATGAAGGCGCACGCAATACTCTCTCATTTTTGCCTCGCCTCCCTGCGCGCGCTTCGCCGCTCCTCGCGCCGCTTTGCGCGCTCAGCGCCGCGCTCGCAATAGGGCGAAGTGCTTTTCTCTATGTGGAACGCGCGGCAGCTTTTACAATCGCCGTGCCTTGAGCACATTTGTTTTTGGCATTTACAGCCTTGCTCCATAATCTGCCTCCATTATATCACAGCTCGAGCGCCATCAAAAGCTGCGCCGCGTATGTTCCATCGCGATACTTAAATGAATGCTCCTGCCTGCCAAAAGTTACAAAGCCAAATTTTTCATACAGCCTTATGGCGTTTTTATTGGTCGCGACCACCTCTAGATCGAGCTGCTCATAGCCAGCGAGCCGCGCGGCTGCGATTATTTCCTCCATTACGGCGGAGCCTATGCCCATATTCCAAAACTTCTTTTTTATGGATATGCCAAACTCGCCGCGATGTGCGTATCTTTCGTATGGCGCAACAGGGTTAACTCCCGCGCTCGCAACAAGCTCATCGCCAATATACGCCAGCACCATGAAGCCGCGCTTAGATTCGGCAAGCTTTTTTAAAAACTGGCGCTCGGCTTCCTCCGTCATGGTTATTTCATCGGCGTAACGCGCCATATTATCGGTTTCACCGGAGGTGAGCTTTAAATGCTCCAGCATTTTTGCGGCGTCGTTTTCGCCAGGACTTCTAAACGTGCACAGCACGCCGTTTCTAAGCGTGACCGCCTTTTCATCTATTCTCATAAGCGCCTCATTTTTGAGAGATCATATTGGAATATACGCTGTTTTCAGGCTCGCCGCCTTTTATATACTCGGCGTTTACTATCTTGCGATAGAATTTTTCCGCATTATCCACCCAGCCTATTATCGCATAGCCATAGCCAAACTCGCTCATGGCGCTGAGCGTTCTTAAAAGCAGCGCCGCGCCTATATTCTTGCCGCGCTCGGAGGCGAGCACGCCCGTGGGGCCAAAAAAGCCCTTGGCGGTGGCGTCGTAACAGGCGAAGCCGAGAAGCTTGCCGTTGCGCGTGGCGATGAAGCATTTTTCCTGAAGCAGCGCCTTTTCCACTTCATAAGCCCAGCGCAGCGAAAAATTGAGGCGCACAAAGCTCAAAATGGCGGCTTTATCGCCTACAAACGCCTTTTTAAGCTTAACGCCTTGCGCAAGTGGCGGCATTGGCGGCAAATTATTTAGATTTGCTATCATATCTGCGGAATATTTTTCCATGTGGTATATGCCCTCACATTTTTTATTCATTATAGCATAAAAGCTAAATTGTGATATACTTAATTGAATTTTTTACGAAGGAGGCTTTCGCCAAGGCGAAGGCTGCGGTCATAAAATATGAAGGCAAAATGGTGGCACGGCAAGATAGCCTATCAAATATACCCAAAGAGTTTTTGTGATTCAAATGGGGACGGCATTGGCGATATTCCCGGCATTATATCCAAGCTCGATTATTTAAAGCGCCTCGGCATAGATGTAATCTGGCTCTCGCCTGTCTATCGCTCGCCTTTTATGGACGAGGGCTACGATATATCGGATTATTATGATATTGACCCTGCGTTTGGCACTATGGACGATATGCGCGCGCTCCTTTCAGAAGCTAAAAAGCGCGACATGCATATACTTATGGACTTGGTTGTGAACCATTGCTCGGATAAGCATGAATGGTTTCAAAAGGCGCTTTTAGACCCCACCGGGGAATACGGCGATTATTTCTATATACGCAAGGGCAAAGCAGGCGGCGCGCCAAATAATCTCAGCACATATTTTGGCGGGAGCGCCTGGGAGCGGATAGGCGAGAGCGAATACTTCTATCTTCATTTATTCACCAAGGGTCAGCCGGATCTTAATTGGGAGAATCCCCGCGTGCGCCGCGAAATATATGATATGGTGAATTTCTGGCTCGACATGGGGCTTTCCGGCTTTAGGCTGGACGCGATAATAAACATCAAAAAGGATACGAGCTTCCCGGACTATCCCTCCTCTCGCGCCGATGGGCTTGCAAGCCCCACAAACGCGCTCGCCCGCGATAACAGCGTGCTCAGCTTTTTAGACGAATTGAGCCGTGAGACATTCAAAAAGCATGACGCGCTTGCCATCGCGGAGCTTTTTGACTATAAGCAAAGCGACCTTGCGCGCTACATAGGCGACGACGGCTGCTTCTCCACAATATTTGACTTTAACGAGGTATGCCTTGGTCACACCAGAAACGGCTGGTATGACGCTGTGCCCATAAGCGCCGAGGAATACAGGGACGCAATATTCAAGAGCCATCGTCTAAGCGATAAAATAGGATTCGTGGCCAACATCATAGAAAATCACGACGAGCCGCGCGGGGTCAGCCGTTATATTCCCGCCGACGACCTTTGCGACGCTTCAAAAAAGCTGCTCGCGCTTATCCTGCTCACAAGACGCGGGCTGCCATTTATATATCAAGGGCAGGAAATAGGCATGGAAAACTGCCCGTTCCTCGATATAAGCGAATTTGACGATATTGCCACCAAGAATCAGTATTTAGCGGCGCTGCAAGCAGGGTTGACCGAAAAAGAGGCGCTTGAGGCGGTTTGCAAATTCAGCCGCGACAATTCGCGCACGCCTTTTCAATGGAGCGACGCGAAAAGCGCGGGCTTTACGGCGGGTACGCCATGGCTAAAGGTGAATCCAAACTATTCAAGGCTCAATCTAGAAGCTCAGCTTGGCGATAAAAGCTCCGTTTTCAGCTTTTACAAGCGGCTCATCGCGCTTAGAAAAAGCGAGGAATACGGCGGCATACTCACATTTGGCGAGCTTGAGCCAGCCTATCTTGAAAATGATGAAATAATAGCGTTCTATCGCAGGAACGGCGGCAGAACGCTATTGAGCATATCAAATTTCAGTGCGCGGGCAAACGAACTTGACATAGGCTCCGCGTCCGCGCGCGCAGTGATAAATAATCTGGACTCGCTCGCGCACAGCGGCGCTAAGCTTACGCTTGAGCCATATCAGGCGGTTTTGCTTGAGCTTTAGCCCTCAAAGCCGCTTTGCGAGGTGGACGAGAAATCGCCCGTGATTGTGCTGGTTTTGCTGTTATACACATACCCGCTTTCAAAACAATACGAATCGGGCTTGGAGTATGAGCCGTTTTTGCCAAAAGCCTTGCCGTTATACAACCTGGAAAAGATAGAATTTAAGATAATCCGTTTCAGGCACGTTTAAAAGCACGGGGTGATCGGGGGACTGGCGGCGCGCTTCTATTAGCTTTAGCGACACGTTTGCATCGTGCGCGGCGGATATGAGCATTTTTACAAAAAGCTCGCTCGGCATGAAATGCGAGCACGAGCAGGTGGCAAGATAGCCTCCGCGCGGCAGAAGCTTCATGGCGCGGAAATTTATTTCCTTATAGCCGCGCTCCGCGCCCTTTACGGCCTTGCGGCTCTTTGTGAAGGCGGGCGGGTCAAGAATGATAAAATCGTAAGCGGCGCGCTTTTCAATAAGCTCAGGCAGAAGGTCGAACACGTCCGCGCAAACGAAATCCATCTTATCCGCAAGCCCGTTGAGCTGTGCGTTCGCGCGCGCCATTTCAACGGCGCTCTTTGAAACGTCCACCGCCGTAACATGCTCCGCGCCGCCCATAACGGCATTTAGCGCAAACGAACCCGTGTGCGTGAAGCAATCGAGCACGCGCTTGCCCTTTGCAAGCTTTGCAACCGCCAGCCTGTTATATTTTTGGTCGAGGAAAAAGCCCGTCTTTTGACCGTTTTCAACGTCCACCGTGTATTTGACTCCATTTTCACTTATCTCAACTACAGGCGAAGCCGGACGACCGATAAAATCGCCTTCATACCAGCCTTTTTGCGCGGCAAGCCCTTCGAGCGCGCGTATCTGCGCCTCATTGCGCTCAAAAATGCCGCTCACCTCGTCCCCGCCCTCCTTGAGCACGCGGCATATAAGCTGATAGAGCATAGCCTTGCGCTGCTCCATGCCAAATGAAAGCACCTCGCAAACGAGAACGGCGTTATATTTATCCACTGTAAGCCCCGGCAGGCCGTCGGCTTCGCCAAATATGAGCCTGCAACAGGCAAAATCATTACCCATCACCGTGCGTCGATAATCTATGGCATATTTTATGCGGCGATAGAAAAACTCCTCGCCAAAGCTTTCGTTTGCGTTGTTCGATAAAATTCTTAATCGTATCTTGCTTTTTTCGCTAAGAATGCCCGTGCCAAGGTACGTGCCTTTTCCGGATACGGCGTCTATGAGCGCGCCGTTTTGATATTCGCCGTCTATTTTTTCTATTTCGGCGTCATACACCCAAGGGTGCCCGCCTTTTAGCGCCGCCTCCGCTTTTTTTGTGACCGTGGCGCGCGGAAAGCTTCTTTCATTTTTCATATTTTCACCCAATCGCTCATTTTTGCTTGTTGGCGCGCCAAAGCACCGTGTGCGGTGCGCAAACAAAAAATAACGTCCGCACGCGACGGCGAACGTTATTTCACAGCAATTTATTTTTTTATCAGCTCCATATACGTTTCGCGCTCGGCAATGAGCTGCACATAGTAATCGATAACGCCGTCAAGCACGCCGTTTCTAAGCGGCTCGACCATTTTGCAATCCAGCTCATACAGCGACGTTAAGCCCATATTTCCAAGAACGCCCTTTAGCATGTGAGCGCACTCAAACGCCCTTTGAGCATCGTTTTGAGAAAGCGCAAGCCCAAGCTCCTTGAAAGCCGGGTCGTTTATGGCTTCGTCGAGCAGAGAAACATAAAAATTTTCGTCGTTAAGGAATCTTTCCATAACGCCTTCAATGTCGCAGCCCTTGTTTTTAAGCTTTTCAACAATAATATTCATAATATTTTCCCATCTAAATTATAATTGGATAAGTATAGTTTAACACATATTCATCAATATTTGTATACAAAAATTATTCTCCGCGAAATATCTTTTTGAAATGAAACGTCAGTTTCTTCCAGCATACGGAATTCACACATTGTAAGTAGATTGAATCGCAAAAAAGAGTTATAGTGTACAAAACGCTGAACTAACAGGAGAATGAATATGAAAAAATTGACTATAATTGCTTTGATAATGGCTTTAGCTTTGCTTACGGCGTGCGCAGCGCCCGCCGTTTCCGAACCTGCGGCTTCGGCTTCATCCGCAGCTTCGCCTCAAGCGTCTGCCGCGCCGGCAAATGAGCCTTTAAGCACGCTCGCCCCCGTTGAGCCGGTATCGCAAGCCATGGCTGGCAACGATTCTGCGGTGCTTAGAAAGCTTGGCTATATGATGCCCGTGTTTGACTCTATCGCACGCAGTATTGGCGATAGCTGCGAATATGACCCTGCCGACAGCGAATTATTCTGGAATGTGCTATATCTTTGCGGCGTCAACTGGGGGCATACGAATTCGCTGATAACATACGATGAAAATGCCGTCTTAGTGCCGCGTCAGGCTATGCAGGAATTCGCGTCTGCGGCGTTTTTTGATTATGACGACCTGCTTGCAATACCCGAAAGTCTAAACGGCAGCTCCATAAGCTATGACGGCGGCATGGACAGCTATTCGCTCGAGCGCTCCGATATGGGCGAAATGTACACGCTCCTCGACGGCTATGTGATTGAATCAGACGGCGGTATAACCGCGAAGGTTGGCATGTACACCCCGTCTGAAGGGCTTATAAGCGTCGTATCCCTCTCTCTTGCCGACAATGCATACGTTAGCGGCATTACGGACGCAAGCTATTATTACAGTGTAAAATCCGCAAGCGTGCAAGCTGCCAATGCAAAGCTCTGGCAGGCGTTTGACGGCAATGAAACGGAATACGCCGCGGCTGACGGCATGAATATAAAAATCAAAATTTCAGCCGACGATGAAGCCTATTCAACCGCTATCGATTTTGAGGTGAACGGAGCACAGCAGCAGCAAGCGTTTGAGTATTATCTCTATGGCATGACCTGCCACATATCAGACCCTGACGACTCGGACGGTTGCGTAGAGCTTTATATTTCAGGCGACGCCGCCTCCGACGACTATTTAACCTTCGCCTATCGTATAGACGCGACGGGAATTGCAATGAACGAGCTTTACGGCAATGTGAGTGCGCTCAACTCGTTTGGCGACGCTATTGTCGAAGCGCATGCGGACGTGCTAGGCACCTATGGCGCTACGGCTATTTACACAAGAACGAGCAATCTAACATTTGAGCGCACGTCCGATTATAAGCTGGCCGCTCCCGCGGACGCGCTTGTCTGCATGCCGCTGACGGTGCAAATGGACGGACTCAAGGTGATAATAGAGCATGTTGACGGCACTATTGAGGACGCCGTTCTTGATTCCGGCATAAGGCTTACGCCATACGAAACAGACGCGGAGAGCTATTGCAGGCTGCTTCTTGAGGACGGGCGCAGGGCGTATATCGATATTGAACCGGACACGGAGAATTGGGGCTGGCTCATAGATGGCGTAAGCGAGCGCGAATGGTTTGGCGAATTGCCGTATTCGGGATAAAAAAGGCGCGGAGGGCGGGCGGATAATATCCGCTATTACGGGGTTTTGCCGTTTAGGAGCTTTCTTATGCTGCGCCAATCGGGGCAGAATTTATCGAGATAAGCCTTGAATGTGGCGTTATGGCTCTTTTCTATAAGATGCGTGAGCTCGTGTATCACAACATACTCTATGCACTCCATTGGCCGGGTGGCCAGGCGGGTATTGAGCGTTATGCGTCCTTTTTGCACATTGCACACGCCCCAGCGGGTTTTCATTTCGCGAAAGCGCCACTCCAGCGCGTGCCGCCCAACTATGGCCTCGTCCCTTAAAATAAGCTCCGGAAGCACGCTTTTGAGAGCGTCTGTATAGAATTTGCGCATCAAGAGCGCGCGCTCCTCAAGAGTGCTTTGAGGCTTGACATAAAGCGTAACCGCGCCGTTTTCAAGCGAGGCGCGAGGCTTACCCGCTTCGATTACTTCAAGCGGGTAAAGCTCGCCAAAAAGTGCCGCGCTCTCGCCTTTTTCATACTTATTCACGGGGCGCTTTTGATCTTGTATACGCGAAACATGCTTTTTTATCCACTGCTCGCGCGAGAGGATAAAGCCGCTCACCTCCCCCTCGCTCGCGCTGTAAGGCGCTGAAACGAGCACATCGCCATTGGGCGGAGTTACCCTTATATACATATTTTTAATGCGTTTCCTCGTGACGGCTACGCTTATGCCGCCTATAACAATATTCTTCATTCGCGCTTCCCTATCATGCTTAATTATAACTATAATACCACGATTCACTCCCGGCTAACACGGCAAATATATTTTTGGCTCCGCCCTATTGCTTGCGCTTATGACATATACTTATAAAAATCTTCGTGCTATAATTTAAGCAATTCAAACGCGGAAGGAGCATAAAAAAATGGATTTTGAACAAAAACTCGCTGCATTTTCGGAGCTGGTGGTACAATACGGCATCAACGTGCAAAAGGACGAGGAAGTATCAATAAACAGCCCCATAGAGTGCGCGCCGTTCGCTCGCAAGCTTGCAAAATACGCGTATGAGCTGGGCGCGAAATACGTCGAAGTAAACTACGTAGACGATGAAATAGCAAAGCTCAACTATAGTTGCGCCTCCACAGAGGAGCTGTGCGACATACGTAAATGGCGCAAGGTAAAGGCAAAGGAAAGCGTCGAGCGCAAGATGAGCCGCATATCCATATACAGCGAGGACCCGGAGCTATTGTCCGGAATAGACCCGCACAAGATAGCGTCCGTGATGAAGGCGACGAGCATAGCCATGAAGCCCATGCGCGAGGCAACTTCAAACAACACCGTGAAGTGGTGTGTGATAAGCGTGCCAAATGTTGTGTGGGCGAAGAAGCTATATCCCAAAAAATCCGAAAAGGCCGCTATGGATAAGCTGTGGGAGGATATATTCACCGCTATGCGCGTGAATACCGACGACCCCGTAAAAGCATGGGCGGAACACACCAAGAAGCTGCAAGGGCGCTGCGATTTTCTCACCAAGCACCAGTTCAAGGCGCTTAAATACGCCAATTCCATAGGCACCGATTTCACCGTGGAGCTTCCCGAAAACCATCTTTTCCTTGGCGGAAGCGAAAAATCCAAGGACGGCTGCGTATTCATAGCTAACATGCCCACGGAGGAAGTTTTCTCCGCTCCCCTTCGCACGGGCGCCGAGGGCAAGCTCGTATCAGCAATGCCGCTTTGCCACAACGGCGTTTTGATAGAGGATTTCTTTATGGAGTTCAAGCAGGGTCGCGTAGTTGACTTTGGCGCAAAAAAAGGCTACGACACGCTAAAGGGCATTATCGAAACCGACGAGGGCAGCCACTATCTGGGCGAGGTGGCGCTTGTGGGCTACAATAACCCCATACGCAATCTCGACATGCTATTTTTAAACACCCTCTTTGACGAAAACGCAAGCTGCCATTTCGCGCTTGGCAAGGGCTACCCCTGCGTTAAGGGCGGCGACAAAATGAGCGCTGCGGAGCTTAAAAAAGCAGGCGTAAACGATTCGCTCACGCATGTTGACTTTATGATAGGCACGAGCGATCTTAGCATAGTTGGCATAGAAAAGAACGGCAAGCAGGTTCAGATAATGAAGGACGGGGATTTCGTTATCTAGGATGTCGAAAAGTCCTGTTCAGACTTTTTCGAGATTACAGCTTTTGCCTGCGAGCTAAAGCTCGAGAACGGCAAAAGCCGAAAGGAATCGGCCACATGGGCCTAATCCGGGAGCTACGGTCCCCGAACCCCTAGAGCTTTTTTCGACAGTACGAAAAGTGCAAAAGGCATTCATGCCTTTTGCACTTTTTGCGGTCGCTTTACTATATAATTTTGTATTCGGACAAAAACTTTTCTACCGTTTCTATATACGTCTTGCTGTCTGAGGGATAGCTGCACGCGTGCGCCGCGCCTGGGAAGGTTTTTTTCATTTTGGGGCCGGGCTTTGCGTCAAAAACCTCGTTCACCATATACGACGGCACAAACGTGTCGTTCTCGCCGTGGATAAATAGCACAGGCAGTCTATCGCACTTGGCTATCTCATTTTTCGGCACTACCTGCGAAAAATAGATCCCGCCTCTAAGCTTTGAAAGCACGCTCGCAATAGCAAGAAACGGCTGGCGCGGCAAATGATATATCGTGCGCATATTATACGCAAGCTGATCGCACAAAACGCTGTAGCCGCAATCCTCTATAGCAAATGCGAGCTTATCGTCCATTGGCGCGTGCATCATAACCGTGGCCGCGCCCATCGACTCCCCGTGAGTGCCTATCACGCAATCCTCGCCAAAGCGCTTGCGCGCCCAAGAAATAACCGTGCACAGATCGCGCGATTCATAATAGCCCATGGTGGTGGGCGCTTTATCGCTGCGGCCGTGATTGCGGTGATCATAAACAACGCAGTTAAAGCCTAAGCGCCTGAACATTTCAGTGTACATGCCGCTGCCTATAAGGCTGCTTGTATAGCCGTGGACCAAAACCACAACGCGCTCCCTGCCATCGCAAAACGCAGGCGCGTCCTCGCGCTTTGGTATTAGCATGCACGCAAGATTATAGCCATACTCGGATTTTAGAGTGAAAGTTTCCTTTGGATAGCTATCAAACAACGGCTTATCAAGCCTATTATTTTTTACGGCATAGTCTATACACTGCTCATAGCTATTCACTTTCGGACGCACAACAAGGCTTGAAAGCAGCCACGAAACGGCAAAAATCGCCACGGAAGCTATGCCGATAAGAATTAAAAACAGAATCATAGAAATATTTCCCTTTCACTTTGGGTTAATTTATTATAGCACATAAATCAGACATTTTTGGATAGGCAATCGATCCAATATAGACCAAAGTTTTCGCGATTGTGAAAATATTGTAGACACCAACTCATAGCGCTTGAAAAAGGCAATTTTGTGTATTATAGTTTATTAGCACTCTAAAGTTGTGAGTGCTAATTTCTGCTGGAGGTATGCATAATAATGGCAAAAAAACAGTTCAAAACAGAATCAAAGCGCATATTGAACCTGATGATAAACTCGATATATACGCATAAGGAAATTTTCCTGCGCGAGCTTATTTCAAACGCGAGCGACGCTGTGGATAAGCTTTACTTTAAATCGCTTACGGACAACAGCGTCGGCCTAAACAGAGACGATTTTGTTATCCGCATAACGGCCGACAAGGCGGCGCGCACGCTCACAATATCCGATAATGGCATAGGCATGACGAAAGAGGAGCTTGAAAACAACCTTGGCACCATTGCAAAGAGCGGCACGCTCGCATTTAAGCAGGAGAACGAGCTAAAGGACGATGTGGACATAATCGGCCAGTTCGGCGTGGGCTTCTACTCCGCTTTTATGGTGAGCAGCAATATAAAGGTCATATCCAAGGCTTATGGCTGCGATGAAGCGAACGAATGGGAATCCGACGGCGAGGACGGCTACACCATGAAGGCCGCTCAAAAGGACGCCTTTGGCACGGATATTATCCTAACGCTCAAGGAGGATGAGGACGAGGAAAATTACTCGCGCTTCCTTGAAAGCTACACAATATCCTCGCTTGTTAAGAAATATTCCGACTATATCCATTATCCCATAAAGATGATGGTGGAGCACTCGCACCCCAAGGAGGATAACGATAAGGAATTTGAGACTCACATAGAGGACGAAACGCTCAACTCCATGATACCGCTTTGGAGAAAGAATAAGTCCGAGATTACGGAAGAGGACTACAACAATTTCTACAAAGAGAAATTTTACGATTATGAAGACCCGCTGCTCACGATACACACGAGCGCCGAGGGCGCGGTGACCTACAACGCGCTTTTGTACATACCCAAGAAAGCGCCTTACGATTTCTTCACCAAGGAATATAAGCGCGGCTTGCAGCTTTACACGAGCGGCGTGATGATAATGGATAAGTGCGAGGATCTGCTGCCCGATTATTTTGGCTTTGTAAAGGGGCTTGTGGATTCATCAGACCTTTCGCTCAATATTTCCCGCGAAATGCTTCAGCACGACAGGCAGCTAAAGGCGATAGCGCTCAATCTTCGCAAGAAGATAAAATCGGAGCTTATAAAGCTGCTTGAAAACGACCGTGAGAAATACGACGAATTTTATGAGAGCTTCGCGTTGCCCATAAAATACGGCCTATATTCGGGCTATGGCATGAACAAGGAGTTTTTGCAAGACCTTGTGATGTTCTACAGCGCCGAAAAGGGTAAGCGCGTAACGCTCAAGAAATACGTTGAGGCTATGCGCGAGGGACAAAAATATATCTACTACGCATGTTCAAGCAGCATTGAGCGCGCGATGAAGCTGCCGCAGACCGAGCTTGTGCGCGACAAGGGCTACGACATACTCATAATGACGGACGATGTGGACGAATTCGCCGTGAAGATGCTCGATAAATACATGGAGAAGGAGTTCAAGTCCGTCGCGGATAACGACCTTGACATAGCTACCGACGAGGAGAAGAAAGCGGCGAAGGAAAAGGGCGAGGAAAATAAAGATGTGCTTGACGCGGTATGCAAAGCGCTCGACGGGCTCGTTAAGGAGGTTCGCCTTTCATCGAGGCTCAAAAGCTCGCCCGTGTGCCTCGCCAGCGACGGCCCGCTTTCAATAGAGATGGAGAAGGTGCTCGCCTCTATGCCCGTCAAGGGCGAGGCTAAGGCTGAGCGGATACTTGAGATAAATCCCGAGCATAAGATATTCGTATCAATGTGCGCGGCGAAGGACGACGCTGAGAAGCTCGGGAAATACGCAAAGCTCCTCTACGATCAGGCGCTTTTGATAGAGGGGTTGCCTATAGACGACCCGGTGGAGTTTTCAAACAGTATTTGTGAGTTGATGGTGTAAGGTAAGCGCGTGCGGCACAGGGTGCGGCGGGAGCAAGCCCCCGCCCTACGGGGACAGCGTTCTGCCCACTTATGCGATATAAATTTTTGCGGGAGCAAGCCTCTGCCCTACGGGGACGGCGTAGCGGCGTGAGCAATAGCGCAACGGGTGGCGCGGCGGCGCGTAACGGTGCGGCGTGCGGCGCGGCGGGAGCAAGCCCCCGCCCTACGGTACGGGGACGGCGTAGCAGCGGGAGCAATAGCGCAACGGGTGGCGCGGCGGCGCGTAACGGTGCGGCGTGCGGCGGATGCGCGGTGGGAGCAAGCCCCCGCCCTACGGTACGGGGACGGCGTAGCGGCGCGGCGGCACGGCGCTATACGGAAAAATTGATTGAACAGAATAAAACGGGCGGCTTCCTTTATAGGAGCCGCCTCAGCCTGTCGATAAACCCCGGGATTTATAATCCGGCTTCGGCGGCATGT
>CAZZNN010000027.1:0-14759 GCA_964655605.1 uncultured Oscillospiraceae bacterium | reverse complement strand
GTTGTGATAATGGAGGTTTCAAGCCATTCGCTCGACCAAAAGCGCGTGCTTGGCATACCCTACGACGTGGCGGTTTTCACAAACCTCACCCAGGATCATTTGGATTATCATAAAACCTTTGAAAATTACTTTGCCGCCAAACGCAAAATATTTTCCCAGGCGGCGTTTGCCGTGATAAACGCCGATGATAAATATGGCCCCGATATGATAGCGGGCCTATCCATTCCATATATGACGTTTGGTGCGCGAGCCCGCCGATGTGAGCGCGAGCGATATTGAGATAACCGCGCGCGGCGTTTCCTTCAATCTGCATCATGGCGATGTGTCAACGCGGCTCAATATATCCATACCCGGCCTTTTCAGCGTGTTTAACGCCATGGGCGCGGCCTCGGCGGCGCTTGCAATGGGCTGGCCTATGGACGCGATAAAAAATGGCATGGAGCGCATGGTGAGCGTTTCAGGACGCCTTGAGCGCCTGCCTACGGGCGATAGGCAATACACGGTGCTCCTCGACTATGCGCACACGCCCGATGCGCTTGAAAACGTGCTCATAGCCGTTCGCGGCTTTGCAAAGGGCAGAATAGTTACCCTGTTTGGCTGCGGCGGCAACCGCGACCACGCAAAGCGCCCCATAATGGGCGAAATAGCGGGCAGGTATTCCGATTTTCTCGTTGTCACATCGGATAATCCGCGCGGCGAAAAGCCAATGGAAATAATCGACTCCGTTATGGAGGGCGTAAAAAAATCCGGCTGCGAGTATGTGGTGATAGAAAATCGCCGCGAGGCCATCAAATATGCGCTCGATAACGGCCAAAAGGACGATATAATCCTGCTCGCTGGCAAGGGCCACGAGGCGTATCAGGAAGTGAGCGACGGCAAGCATCACTTCGACGAGAAGGAAATAGTAGCCGAACTTTTAAATACCGATAAATAGTTTTTTCGCCGTTCGTACCGAAACGGGCCGTGATTCTTTGGCGCTTGGCACGGCTGCGGCGGTAAGGCGTTTGGGACAGAGCTCGGCTCTTTTGCCCCAAGCACCTTGTCGATTACGAACGGCTTTTTTTAGTAATAAAAGGGCTTTGCCCGTAAATATAGCGAGGTAATTTCATGGAAAAACAAAAGCGTGCATTGGTGGTCGGCATGGCGAAAAGCGGCGTCGCGAGCGCGCGGCTGCTCTATCAAATGGGCTATGAAGTAACCGTGAACGACATGAAAAATGAGATAGCGGGCCTTGAGGCCGCGCTAAAGGGAATTGAATACATAAATGCTCTTGGCAGCGCGCCGGACGCGCTTATCGACGGCAAGGACCTGGTGGTGCTAAGCCCCGTTATCCCCATCTTCTCGGCTTTTGCAAAAAAAGCGCGCGAAAACGGCGCGGAGGTGATAGGCGAGATAGAGCTTGGCTATCGCTATTGCAACAGGGGCAGCAAATTCGTCTGCATTTCGGGCACCAACGGCAAGACCACCACGACCGCGCTCACGGGCGAAATGTTTAAACAGGGCGGCAAGCATACCTTTGTGCTTGGCAATATAGGCGTGCCTATAACGGCGCATTCGCTTGAAATAAAGCCGGGCGACTATATCGTTGCCGAAACCGCCGCGCTCCAGCTCGAGAGCATAAAGGAATTTAGACCCAATGCCTTTGGCATGCTCAATATCACCGAGGATCACCTAAACCGCTTCCAGTATAAAATAGAAAATTATATCGCCGCCAAATGCCGAGGCTTTGAAAATCAAACGCCGGAGGATTTTGCCGTTCTCAATATGGACGATCCGATAGTGAGGGATATGAATAAGCTCACGAAAGCCCGCGTAATTTATTATTCACAGCGGCAGGAGGTCGACGAGGGCGCGTTCACGCGCCAGGGCGCGATGCTTTGGCGCTTTAACGGCGAGGAAACCAAGCTTGTGGAGCTAAGCGAGCTAAAAATTCCGGGCAGGCACAATGTTGAAAACGCGCTGTGCGCCGCGTCGCTCGCGCTCTGTCAGGGCGTAAGCGCGGACGCCGTAAGCGAGGCGCTTCGCACCTTCCCGGGCGTTGAGCACAGGATAGAGAGCGTGTGCGAAAAGCATGGCGTTTTATATATAAACGATTCAAAGGGCACCAATCCCGATTCCACCATAAAAGCCGTCGAGGCTATGACTCGGCCAACGGTGCTTATGCTGGGCGTTGGCGAATATGATAAAAAGAGCGATTTCTATCCGCTCTTTGAGGCTTTCGGCGGCCGTATAAAGGCTGTGGTGGCCTCCGGCCTCAATGTGCCCGCCATATTCGCGGCGGCTCAAAAGGCGGGGTATGAGGCCGTGTATAAAACCGAAGGCGCTTTTGAAAACCAGATTGCTTTCGCCGCAAAGCTTGCTAAGCCCGGCGATGCGGTGCTCCTTTCTCCCGCAGCCGCGAGTTGGGGAATGTTCTCGGACTATGAGGAGCGCGGCAGGCAGTTTAAAGAAATAGTAAAAAGTATGAAAGACTGAGTCTTTCATACTCGGTTTTGAGGTTTTTTCCGCCGAGAGCGGTGAGGATTGCGCAAAACCACCATCAATTCCCATAAGTATGAAATAAGCGTTTGCGATAGGAGCCGCACAAGCAATGAGTGAGAAAAAACTTTTCACAAAAGGGCGCATGGATTTTCCGCTGTTCATAACGGTGGCGCTTATATGCGCCTTCGGGCTTGTGATGGTGTTCTCCGCGAGCTATTATTATGCGCAGACCCGCCATCTCGACGGCTACTATTATCTTAAAAATCAGGCTATGTATATGGCTGTGGGCTTTGTGGCGCTGCTTTTAATATCGCGCCTGGATTATCACCGCTTCGATGATATGCGCGTCGTGGCGCTCGTTATAACGCTGCTTTTGATGGCCGCGGTAATAGTGTTCGGCGTGGAGCGCAACGGCGCGAAGCGCTGGCTTCAGATAGGCGGCGACGGCGGCTTCTCATTCCAGCCCGCAGAGCTTGCCAAGTTTACGCTGGTGCTGTATATGTCCTCCTTCATGGCGCGGCGGCAAAATTACATGAAAAGCTTTAAGCTGGGCGTAATGCCCATGCTGCTCATAATAGGCGTTATGAGCATATTTGTTATTTTGCAAAAAAATCTTTCAATGATGATAATAGTTATCATGACGGGCGGCGTTATGCTGTATCTGGGCGGCGCGCGCTTTAGCCATCTGCTCATTTTGATTGGCGCGGCCGCGCCGGTGCTTTTTGCGCTCGCGTATTTTGAGCCGTATCGCTGGAACCGCATGATGATATTCATGGATCCGTGGAAGGATCCGCTTAAAACGGGCTATCAGCTCATTCAATCGCTCTATGCGCTCGGCTCCGGCGGTTTTTTTGGCAAGGGACTCAATTTCTCCCGTCAAAAGCTGCTTTTCCTCACTTATGGCGAAAGCGATTTCATTTTCGCCATAATAGGCGAGGAGCTTGGGCTTATAGGCTGCTATGCGGTTATGCTGGCGTATCTTTTTGTGATATATCGCGGCATAATGATAGCCGTGCGCTGCAAGGATAGATTTGGCAGTCTTTTTGCGGCGGGCATAACGAGCGTGCTCGCCATGCAGGTGGCGGTGAATATAGGCGTCGCCACGAGCTCCGTGCCGCCAACAGGGCAGACGCTGCCTTTTATAAGCGCGGGAGGCACCTCGCTTGCCATATTCCTTGCCGCTACAGGTATTTTGCTTAATATTTCACGCAATACCGAAATAACGTAGAAATATTCCGGGAACATTGCCCATATCTCCTGCATAATATGAAATGTGCCGCAAAAAAGGCATCGAGAGGAGATATGATGACTAGGTTCGTTGTGACGGGCTCAAAACGTGTTATGGGCGGCGCGCGCGTTTCCGGGGCGAAGAATGCGGCGCTCCCGATATTGGCCGCTTGCCTGCTGGGAGACGGCGATATAGCGCTTTATGACTGCCCGCATTTAAGGGACGTCGATAATATGCTTCTTATCCTTTCAGAGCTGGGCGTGAGGCATCATCGGCGCGGCGACGCGCTTATTATAGACCCTCTTGGCGCGGACGGATACGAATTGCCGCAGGGGCTTTCAAAGGAGATACGCTCCTCTATATTCATGCTAGGGCCGCTCCTTGCGCGCTTCGGGCGCGCAAAATGCACGTTCCCCGGCGGCTGCGAGATAGGCAATCGCCCCATCGACCTCCATTTAAAGGGTCTTGGCATGCTCGGCGTAAAAATACGCGAGCATCGCGGGCTTATAGACTGCGAGGGCTTTGATATGCGCGGCGCGGATATACACCTTGATTATCCAAGCGTCGGCGCGACCGAGAATATAATCATGGCGGCTGTAAACGCAAAGGGCGTCACAACCGTGGGCAACGCGGCGCGCGAGCCGGAGATAGAGGATTTGCAGGCGTTCTTGAATAAGCTTGGCTATAATGTTAGCGGCGCGGGCACGAGCACTGTGACAGTGCAGGGCGAAAGGCAGAATAAATGCCCCAAGCCCGTTGAGCACAGAATAATCCCCGATAGGATAGTGGCGGGGACGCTGCTGTGCGCGGCGGCGATAACAGGCGGCGAATTGGAGTTGACAAATGTTATCCCGCTGCACATCGGCTCCGTTTTGTCAAAGCTGCGCGAGGCGGGCTGCGCGGTGCGCGAGGAGCGGGCCGCAAAAGGCGAGCTGCCGGGTCGCGGCCGCATGTATATAAAAGCGCCGCCCCGCCTAAATGAGATAGACCTCATAGAAACCCTTCCGTATCCTGGCTTTCCAACAGATATGCAGGCGCAGTTCTTCGCGCTCGCGGCGGTGAGCAAGGGCACGAGCGTGATAGTTGAAAAAGTGTTTGAAAATAGGTTCAAGCACGGCGCGGAGCTGCAAAGAATGGGTACGGTATTTACCCAGAAGGATAGAACTATTATAATAAGAGGCGTTGAAAGCCTCAACGGCGCGAGCGTTACCGCGCGCGACCTTCGCGGAGGCGCGGCGCTCACATTGGCGGGGCTTCGCGCGATAGGCGAAACAATAGTGTATGGCGCCGAGCATATAGACAGGGGTTACGAGCGCCTCGACGAAACGCTCACGGCCTTGGGCGCTCCCGTAAAGCGCGAGGAGCTTTAAATTCACGGAAAGGACGGTCGCGGCATGAAAAAGAAAAAATTGAAGCTTAAAGCTGCGGACGAGCTTGACGTCGACCTTCCCGAAGCTGAATACGACGGCGAGGACGACGAATACGATGAATACGATGAATACGATGAGGACGAGGACGAAGACGGCTTCGATGAAGACGAGTACGACGAAGACGACGAGGAACTTGACTACGAAGACGATGCCCCAATAGAAGAAGATGAGCCGCTTTTTGAGGAGGAGCCCGAAGACCCGGAGGTTATAGCGGAGCGCGAGCGCCGCCATAAGAAGCTCGCCATAATATTGAGCATAGCCATTTCCGCTGTGTGCGTGGGCGTGGGCCTGTTTTTAACATGGTATCTTCTGATAGTGGATACCATAAGCGTAAAGGGCAATAAGAATATATCAAGCGAGGAGATAATTAGCGTTTCCGGCCTTGAAACGGGCAAGCATATATGGCTTGAAAACACCTCGGCCGCGAAGAAAGCGCTTGACGACATGCCGTATATAGGGAGCGCTGAAATAGAGCGCGTGTATCCCGATAAGCTCGTTATCACCGTTACCGAGCGCGTTGAGGCGGCGGTGGTGATGGGGCTTAGCGCCAACGCCATTATAGATAAGGATGGCAACGTGCTTTTCGTGGGCGAGCGCGCAAGCTATGAAGGGCTTATGAAGATATATGGCCTGAGCGCGAGCGGCTTTAAGCTCAACACGCCTCTTGGCGACGCGTCAACCTTTCAGATTCGCACGACGCTTGAGCTTTTAAACGCGATAGTCGAGGCCGATCTAGTAAGCGGCATGGATTATTTGGATGTGAGCAACTCGCTTTCGGTGTATATCATCACCACCACCGGCCTTCGCGTGCAGCTTGGTCAGCCGGACGAGGCCGCGGAGAAGCTTCACAAGCTAAAGCTTGTGCTGCCAAAGCTAAAGCAGCTCGGCCTTGACTCAAAGGGCACTGTGGACGTGAGCACGGTGGGCGACCCGGTGTATTCCCCGCCTACAAATACGCTTGTGGGCGATCAGCCCGCATCGCTTGTTGGCAGCGCCACGGGCGCCAACGCGGCAAGCCCGTCGGACGCGCCAAACGCAAGCCCAACGAATGCGAGCCCCACAAACTTAAACCCCGCGGGCTCCACTCCGTCGGACGAGCCAACTCCCACCCCGCCTCAGGGCACGCCCGCGCCAACGCCTGAACCAACGCTCAATTACGACGGGTTTTCCGGGTGAACACTGAATATGGTGATTTTTGATGAATGTAGCCGCTATTACTTGCGCTTTACAGGGAAAATGTGGTATGCTCATTAGGGTGTATTTATAGATACGAAAAAGGTAATTATTTTGTTGCGTTTTTGTGCGCGCCGGAGGTCTGATGAGCCAGTATTCCGCTGTTTTGGACATAGGCAGCTCAAAAGTTATAAGCCTTATATGCAGCCCCGGCAATAGGGACGGCATGGTTGTCAACGGCGCGGGCATAAAGGATTACTCAGGCTATAAAAGAGCGGCGATAGAGGACGAGCAGCAGTTTTTGGACGCTATAGCCGATTGCGTCACAATGGCGGAAAACGAGGCCAAGCACCGCGTAAGGGATATAGCGGTTGGCGTTAGCGGGCCGTTTGTGAAGCTTATAAAGGGCAAGGGCAGCGTTAAGCCAAAAGCGAAAAACAGGCGGCTCAGCCACGACGATATAGAGGAGCTGTTAAACGCGTCTATGGATTTTCCTCAGCCGGAAGGCTTTGAGCCGATCCACTCAACGCCGATAGAATTTGTGGTCGACGGCGTTATCAGACCCGATGTGCCAATAGGCATAGCGCTAGACGAGATAAGCGCAACGGTGTCGCACATGTATGTTGACGCGCATGTAAAGCGCCTTGTAGCCGAGGGACTGGACAGGCTCGGGCTTGAGGCGGATATGTTTATAGCCGTGCCGCTGAGCGAAAGCGCATTCGTGATTCCCGAGGAGGAGCGCGCGGACAGGGCGGTGCTCATAGATGTGGGCGCCACCCACACAGATGTGTCGCTCATTCATAACGCGGCGCTCATAGACCTTCGCGTGATAGACGTGGGCGGCGCGCATTTTACGGGCGATTTGTGCTATGGCCTTGGTATTGACAGAGCAATAGCGGAGAATATAAAGCGCCGCTATGTTTATTCGCTCGATTATCAGGACAGCATAGATACAATAAGAAAACCGGGCGGAGGCACAATGCATGTTGACCATTCCGCCATACAGTATATTATCGAGGAGCGCACAAAGGAGCTTGCCTCGCTTATAGCGGACGCCATAATGGATATGGGCGCGGAGCTTGGCGAAAACCTTCCCGTATATATGACGGGCGGCGGCATAACGCTCATGCGCGGCGGCTGCGAATTTATTGAGCGGCGTATATGCGTGCCAATTCAGGTGCGCATGCCGTGGATGCCAAGGCTTTCCTCGCCCAATTACGCGAGCGCGTTTTCGGTGATGGATTTTGTAATGCATTCGGGCGACGAGCAGGACGCGGTCGGCGGCAGGGTATTTCAGGACGGCCAGAGCGGCGTTTTAAAGAAACTAAGAGACTTCTTTTTGAAGTGATATTTTTTAGGAGGGTATCTTATGCCTATCGGATTGGAATTGGATTTTGAAAGCGGTCAATTTGCGCAATTAAAGGTTGTGGGCGTTGGCGGCGCGGGAAATAACGCCGTAAACCGCATGATACAGTATGGCTTGCGCGGGGTTGAGTTTATCTCGATAAACACGGATAAGCAGGCGCTGTATCTTTCGCGTGCCAGTCAAAAAATACAGATAGGCGAGAAGCTCACTCGCGGCCTTGGCGCGGGAGCCGATCCCGAAATAGGCCGCAAGGCAGCCGAGGAAAGCCGCGATACCATATCCGCCGCGCTCGCGGGCGCGGACATGGTGTTTATAACGGCGGGCATGGGCGGCGGCACAGGCACGGGCGCGGCTCCGGTGGTCGCGGCGTGCGCAAAGGAGCAGGGGATACTCACCGTTGGCGTAGTAACAAAGCCCTTTGCCTTTGAAGGCAAGGTGCGCATGAATAACGCGTTAAACGGCATACAAAATTTAAGAGAGTCGGTGGATACGCTTATAACCATTCCAAACGACCGTCTGCTTGAGGCGGTTGGGAACGTGAGCTTGTCTGAAGCGTTCCGAGTCGCGGACGACGTGCTCCGCCAGGGCATACAGGGCATAAGCGATCTTATCGCCGTGCCAAATATGATTAACCTCGACTTTGCCGATGTTAAGACGGTTATGAAGGAGCGCGGCATGGCGCACATGGGCATAGGCGTCGCCTCAGGCGAAAACCGCGCGCTCGACGCCGCGCGTCAGGCGGTTGAAAGCGCGCTGCTTGAAACCACCATCACCGGCGCAAAGGGCGTGCTGATAAATGTCACCGGCGGGCCGGACTTTGGCATACTCGAAACCAGCAAGGCGGCGGAATTTATTCAGGAATATGCCGATCCCGAAGCCAATATTATTTGGGGCGCCGGTATCGACGAGGATATGGGCGATTCCGTGCGCATAACCGTTATCGCCACAGGCTTTGGCACATGGGAGGCCAACAACAAAAAAGACTCGCAAGCCCAAGCGCTGCCGCCGCGTCCCACCACTGTTGGGCAAGCCAAGCAGCAGGGTAAGGAGCAGGCTTCCTCTGAGCCCTTCTGGAATCGTACCAGAAGCAAAGCGCCCGCATACTCCTCACCCCTCCCAGAAGGCGAGGACGTTACCCCGCACTTCACCCGCGCGGATCTTCCAAAAACAGAATATAATCCCAAGGAAAAAAATAATCTCGACCTGCCAAGCTTTTTAAGAAATAAGGAGCAGTAATAGCGCCATAGTCCGCGGCCGTACCCAGTTGGGTGCGGCCGCTTTTGCTTTTAAATATACCCTTATATTACAAAAAATATTATAATAACCAATTATATGTAATATGCCCACGTAATCTAGAGAAAATTCACATTGTTTTCACAATGTACCATTTCAATTTTTGGCCGATGTAACCGCTATGCCACCGCAAAGTCCTATACTATGAGTAAGTAGAATATTATAAATGCAGAATGATATAAAGCGAGAAGGAGAAAGATTCATGAGAAGGTCACGTCTGTTGGCGACGATGCTTATTTTGATCATGATAGTGCAGCCATTTGGCGGCATTGCGGCGTATGCAATAATGACGAGGTAATAGATATTGGCGAAACGCAGCCGGTAACGGGCGGCGCTTTGCCAGGCGGCCAGGTTCTGGGCGGCGAAAACGGCGCAACGCCAAGCGACCCGGTTCTGGGCGGCGAGGTGACGCCAAATCAATATAATGTGACCTTCACATATCTAAATGAGTCCGGCGCAACGGTGAACGATGTGGTGCTGGTGAATGAGAATGAGAGCGCCACGCCGCCCACAGTGCCGCAGACCGTTGGCGAGCGTCAGTTTATAGGCTGGGATACCTCCGCGTACACATTTGTTACCGCCGATGTTCTGGTCACGGCATTGTATGCCAGCACTTATCCGGAGGCCGAGTATGTGCTCGTCAGCTTCGTGTATATAGATGAGAGCGGCAATGAGATAGCTATACAGGAGGAGCCGCAAAGAGTGGTCAAGGGTCAATCGGCTGTAGCGCCGGAGGCTCCGTCACGCGAGGGCATGAAATTCATCGGCTGGGATAAGACCTTCACCGTTGTAAACGAGGATACCAAGGTAACAGCGCAGTATGAATCGCTCGCGTCCTTTACCGTAACGATAAATTATGTAAACGCCTCAGGCACGAATATTGCATCGCCCTACAGCGCAACAATATCCGCGAGCGGCTTTGAACCCTTCACGGTCAACTCTCCCGCTGTTGAGGGCCTTGCGCCGGATAAGCTTCAGGTTGAGATAACCAGAGCCGAAGATCAAACGATAACCGTTACCTATTCAGCGCCCGAGGCCGTGAGCTACACCGTAGAGCACTATAAAATGGACTTGGACGGCAAGTACCCTGAAACTCCGTTTGAAACCGAATCACGCACCGGCATGCCCAACACGCTTGCCAGCATATCCTATAAAAATTACGAAGGCTTCACCGGCAATGCCGTGGCCGCCAACACATACGTGCAGGCAAATGCCGCAATAAAGGTGTTTTACTCCCGCAACGTGTATACTGTGACGTTTGCTGCGGGCGAGGGCGGCTATGTGGAGCCCAAGGCCATATACTATGGCGCCGAGCTTAATTTAAGCAACCTCACCTCGCGCCCCGGCTATGCCTTTGACGGCTGGCTTGAGGGCGAAACCGCATTTACCCAAGCCACTATGCCCGCAAGGAACGTAAACCTTACCGCCAAGTGGAAGGCTGCTTCCGCCGCGTACACCGTGGCATATTGGCAGGAAAACGCTGAAAACGAGGAGTATTCCTTTGTCAGCTCCGAAAAGAGATCCGGCAATACCGGCGATAACGCCGCCTATACGCAAAAAAGCTTCGAGGGCTTTACATTTGAAAAAGCCGACTCTGCCGCTATAGCTGGCGACGGCTCGACAATAGTGAACGTATATTACACAAGAAATGAATATACGCTGACGTTTGTTACGGGCGAGCGCAGTTGCGGCTTGCAGGAGCATGAACATAAGCGGTGGTGCTACGGCAGGAATGGGCGGCTCAACTGCGGCAAACAAGCGCATAAGCACAGCGAAGCCTGCTATAAGCACACCATCACCGCAAAGCACGGCGCGGCCATACAGTGGCCGGCAGGCCAGTGGGCGCTAACAAAAGGCGGCAACGTTTATCAGCCATATATGAGCGTGATGCCATGCGGCAATCAAACCTTCTATTTGAAAGATAGCAGCAGCGGCTCTTATACTAATAAGCTGTATTATGTTACTCAAAACCTGCAAGATACGGACTACGACGAGTATTATGTTGACGAGTGGAACGGCGCTTCAAATTGGTCGTCTACTGCTAACGACGCTTTCGATATATCGGGCTTTACCTACAGCGGCAACATAAATTATTCAAATGGCAGCGTGCCGCTTGAGTGGGACGAACAGAAAAACGAATACTCCCTCACGCTCCGTTACACCCGCAACTCCTACACCGTTACCTTCTACAATGGCGATGGCGTTGTAAAGACCGAGCAGTGCAAATATCAGCAGGATATATCCAGCCTCGCTTCGTATAGCCCGGAAAATCCGCCGAGCGGCATGCCCGCAAATTCAACGTTTGCCGGTTGGTACACCTCAAAGGACGGTCTTGACGGCTCAAGCTACAGCTTTGCCGCCATGCCCGCAAACAACGTTATCGTATACGCCAAATGGGCGCTGCCGGAGCTTACCGCCACGTTTAACGCAAACGGAGGCGCGGGCGACTTCCCCGCTCAGAATATAGCGTATCGCGGCAAAGCAATCCAGCCTGCCGACCCAATACTTGAGGGCAAAATATTCCTCGGTTGGTTTGAGCAGGGCAATAATGCCAGCGCCTTCAATTTCAACACCGAGGTCACAAGAGATATAGCCCTTGTCGCCGCTTATGCGCAGGACAACACCCGCAGTTGCACCGTAAACTATGTGGACTCGCAGGGCAAGGCGCTTATTTCGCCCACAAACGTTGCGGGACTCACTGCGGGCAATCCGTATGTGGCAAACGCGCCGTACATAAAGGATATGTTCCCCGACGCCGCGCAGAAGACGATCACCGTAACAGCCGATAATTCGGCCAACGCTATAACTTTCGTATACAGCGCCGCGCAGCGGGTCAAATATACGGTGAAGTACCTTGAAAATGGCACGAATGCGGAATTGGCCTCGCCCACCGAGGCATATACCGCAAGCGCCAAGATAACCGAAAACTATAAAATGGTTCAGGGCTATTCCCCGGACGCTTATCAAAAGACCCTTGATATTTCCTCCAATGAAACCGCCAATGTTCTAACGTTCTACTATACAAGGAACGCGAACGCTTCATATATCATAAAGCACCTTTATGAAACCGTTGAAGGCGGCTATCAGGAAAATACCGGCTATCAGGCGACCGGCACGGCCGCCGTAGGCGAAACGGTCAAAGCGAGCACAAGGAATGAGGCCGGTTTCGTGCTCAATACCTCAAAGAGCACCATGAATAAGACGCTCGAAAGCGGCGTAAACGTCCTTGAGCTTAAATACGACAGAATAGTTTACACGATAACCGTGTCAGCCGCCCAAAACGGCGCGCTCGTTGACGGAAATCAGGAGCTGAAGCTCAAATACGGCTCCGCTTATCCCACAGCGCCTCAGACTGCGCCGGATAAGGGCTATGCCTTTAGCAAATGGAGCGTTGAGTTCCCCGCCGCTGACGCGACAGTTACAAAGAACGCCCGCCATATCGCAAGCTTTGTAAAGAATCAGGCTATGTGGCACAGCGTCAGCTATGACGCGAATATCCCCGCGTCCGCCATAGGCGTTGTCGGCGCAACTCCTACGGACGGCGAGAGCTACGTTGAAGGCGCGCAAGTCACCGTGCTGGACGGCAAGCTCGCGGCGACGAATTATGAGTTCATAGGCTGGAAGCATGGCGATACCACATATCAGCCCGGCGGCAAGCTCGTAATGGGCGATAGCGACGTTGAACTCGTGGCTCAGTGGACGGCCAAAGGCACATTCAAGGTGGTGTATAACGCCAACGCGCCCGCCGGAATGCTTGCAACCGGCAGTATGATAGATGAGGCCGCTTATTATGACGGTGATACCGCAACGGTAAAGGCAAACACCTTCACCGTTGGCGGCTATAACTTCGCGGGCTGGTACACAACCGCCGATTGCACGAGCGCGGCAAAAGCGAGCATTTTAATAACCGACGCCACGAATGGCGTATACAACGTATACGCAAAGTGGACGAAAGACGCGTCCGCTTGGGCGACCGTAACTTATGAGAGCGGTTCTGTCGAGGGCAAAACCATAGTGGGCGCGACCCCCGCGAGCAATGAAATGCTAATCGGCTCTGACGAGGCGAACGGCTATAAGCTCGCCGTGAATGGCTATAAGCTTGAGCATTACCACTTCACGGGCTGGAAGCTTGATAGCGTTACTTATGCGGCGGGTGCGGATTATAAAGTAGATGGAAATGTTACCTTCACGGCTCAGTGGGAGGAGGACGCCAGGTTTACCCTGAGCTATGATGTTAACGGCGGCAATGGCTCGATAGACCCCGCAAAATTCTATTATGATGAAGACGCCAAGGTCACCGGCACGGTCCCTGAGTATTCAGAGCATATATTCCTTGGTTGGGCTTATACCGCCCTTGATGTAATAGGCAAGGCCGACTCTCTCCCAATAGGTCTTATCGCGGGCGGCGCGAGCCTTGGCAAGCTGACTGCCGATAAAACTCTGTATGCCGCGTGGGCGGAGGATTCAAACGGCGACGGCGTTCCCGACTGCTTGCAGTATAGAATCTATTATCGCGCCAACTTCACCGCGTCCACCACTGGCGACAATGCAAATGCTCCCGTGGATACGACCCTCTACGGCGGAAGCTACAACGGCAAGACCGGCAAGCTTCCCACCGTGCTTGGTAAAGGCGAGCTAAACCGCGTCGGTCATGAGTTCATCACATGGAAGCAGGGCGAAATCGAAGTGGCCGTTGGCTTCATCTATACGGCCATGACGGCTGACGTCTATCTTGATGCTCAGTGGAGCACGAACAGCCATAGCCTTACCTTCCAATACGAATTTGTTGACGCCGACGGCAAGCCCGAGGGCGAAGCGAAAGCCGTGACCGGCTATCCAAAGAGCGTTGCCTACGGAGATGAAATAATTGCGCCGGGCGCGATAAGCCAAACGGGCTTCACATTTGGCGGCTGGGTGGTATCGCCCACAAATATGCCTGATGAGGACGTTACCATCACAGCGGCGCTAAAGCGCAACAGGCATAATGTGAACTACTTTGTAAACGGAGTTAAGCTTGACAGCACTCCCGTGCAGTTCGGCCATACGATACCCACGGATAAGGCGGCTGCAACCACAAATATTCCGGAGGGCTGGCATTTTGTGAACTGGAGCTATCCACCCTACATGCTCATGCCCGATGAGGACGTTGATGTTGCGGCTTCGCTTGAGAGAAATAATTACGGCTACACCGTCAATTATTATCGCGACGAGGCGATTCCGGCAAACCTTATAAAGAGCGTCGCAGGCGAGGCGGAGTTTGAAAGCTCCGTGAGCGTTTCGCTCACTGCAAACGCGCCCGAGCGCGGCTATAAAACCACGGGCTACGAGCTTGACGGTAAAACCAAAATAGCTATATCCACCAACACAGATCTCAACGTTGCAAACGTTGTGTTCCCAAGGCTCATATTCAACGTGAGCTATCTGCCCGGCGAGCACGGCGCTTTTGCCGCCACCGGCACCGATGTGAAGTATGGCGAAGCTATACCGCAGTTTGTGGGCGAACCCACTGCGGAAAGTGAAGATTATTACTTCACCGGTTGGGATATAGAAGGCAGCGAGGGCGATGGCAGCACGGTAGTTGAGAATATCGTGTATACCGCAAAGTGGGCGCAGAAGGGCGTTATAACGCTAAAGGGCGCAAGCCATGTCGCAACCTATACGAGCGCGCAGCAGGAATATGCACAGTATACTATCGAGGGCGGCGACGGTCTTACCATTGAAGGAATAGAGGTTATTTCCGCAACCGGCACCAACGTTGGCACATACTATGGCTCGTTTGGCGGCACGC
>CAZZNN010000026.1:11303-15074 GCA_964655605.1 uncultured Oscillospiraceae bacterium | reverse complement strand
ACAAAATATCCTGCCCGCGCGAGGGATCCGCAAGCGCTATCATGCTGCCCCACGCGGCTCTTGGGAATGGCACGCCTATGCCAAGATACGACAGCGTAGATTCATAAAGTATTATGCCGCCAAGACCCATTGTCATATTGACGAGCAGCTGGGGCATTACGTTTGGCAGAAGATGCTTGAATATCTTGCGTCCCGCCCTTATGCCTGTAGTCTCCGCCGCCATTATGTATTCCTGCTCGCGGAGCAGGAGTATCTGGCCGCGCACCATTCTCGCCGTACCCGCCCAGCCCATGAGCGTCATAAAGCCCATGAGGTAATAGATGCGGTGCTCAGGCGCAATGTTTTCCATAGAGGCGATAGTGGCCGAAAGTATGAGCAAAATAGGAAGCGTTGGCAGGCAGAAGAAAATATCCACTATGCGCATTATCAGCTGATCGACCCATCTGCCAAAATAGCCCGCCAAGCCGCCAAGCACAACACCTATCGCCGTTTCCATAAATATAACGAGGAATGAAATGATAAGCGATATTTGCCCGCCGTACATAAGGCGCACGAACACGTCAAAACCGGAGGTATCGGTGCCAAGCCAATGCTCTTGGGACGCGGGCGCTTTAAAGAGCACCACCGATTCGGACCTGTCGTAATAGGAATAATTTCTGCCGTCCGCACCCTTAAATGTGTCGGTTGTGTACATGGTGGAGGTGCGCGGTATCTTAAACATCTCCGTTTCGCCATAGCCCCATGTTGCGTCCACTATCACGGGCCCAAGATATGAGAATATGAACACGAAGATTATCAGGCACAGCCCCACTATCGAAAGCGCGCTGCGAAAAAAGCGCTTCGTCACCATGCGCGCGGGCGATATTACCCTGAAATTTTCATCAACTATAAGCTCTTCGTCCAAAAGATCCGTATACTTGGCGCGATCGAGCTTTTCAACAGGCGTGTCGCCGTTTACTTTTTTACTTTTCATGCTTATAACCTCCTTCCCTTATCTCAGCTTCACTCTGGGGTCTACAACGGTGTACATCACATCTGAAATGAGCATGCCCGCCACAGTGAGTATGGCAAGGAACATATTATAGCCCATTATAAACGGTATATCGCCCTGCTGAGTTGCCCTGAGCGCCATATAGCCAACGCCCGGGATAGCAAACACCGTCTCCGTTATCATTGCGCCGCCGAAAAGGCCCGGAAGCATGCCTGTCAGGTTTGTGACAAGCGGTATAAGGGTGTTTCTAAAAGCATGTTTATATATCACCGTATGCTCGCTCAAGCCCTTGGCTCTGGCGGTACGGATATAGTCCGAATTCAGCACCTCAAGCATATTGGTGCGCGTGAAGCGCATGAGCCCGCCAACGCTTAAAAGCACAAGCACTGTTATGGGCATGATAAGATGCCACGCCTTGTCAATAAGCTCGGCAAACCCCTCGCCGGGGCCAAATATCCTCGTGGCGGTCACAAGCCCCTGCAATGGAAGCCACCCGAGCTTGACGCTAAAAATCGCCATCATCAGCGCCGCGAGGAAAAAGCTCGGCAGCGCCGTGCCCGTCATTGCGAGCACAGATACGGTGTAGTCAAAGCCCCCGTATTGGTTCACCGCCGCCTTTATGCCCATTGGGATAGCGATTATGATTTCGATAATATAGGCTATCAAGGCAATTAGGAAAGAAATCCAGATATATTCGCCCAGCACATCGCTTACGGGTTTGCCATACATGAAGCTAAAGCCAAGATCGCCCGTGAGCGCGCCGCCGAGCCAGCGCACATAGCCCTTTAATATGCCCGAAACCGACTTGTCCGCAAGGCCGTATAGCTCCTTTAGGCGCAAAACGTCCTCGGGCGTCATTGAGCCGTTGCTCACGGCGGCGGCAGTCTGCCTGTCAATATAATCCATGGGCAGAAGCATGGATAACGAATAAATAAGTACAGATACTCCAAGCAGTATCAATATAGCCAACAGTATTCGCTTACGAATGTATTTCCACATTAGATAACCCCCATAAAAATTTAACTGCGGCCGGGTCGGGAACGCCCCGACCCATGCCGCAAAAATCACCGTTTTATACTAGCCTATGAGCTCCACATTCCAAATGTAGCCGAGCGGCTTGAGGAACGGAGAGAGCAGGTCGCCGGACATGAGGGTATCGGCGTTGATAACGTCCTTATTGAACACGAACAGATCCTTGCGCTGATAGGTGGGGATTTCTGTCACAAGGCTTACGGCTATTTCAAAGGCCTTTTCATATATAGCCTTGCGCTCCTCAATATCGAGCGTGCCTCTGCCGGCCTTTATAAGGTCGTTAAGCTTTCTGAGGGTGGACTTTTGATCGTCCGTGCCATTGTTATACAGCCAGTACAGACCCTTCGCCTTAGGTGAATCGGACTGGTTCTCGCTAGAGTCGCTATACCATACCTGATACAGGTCGGGGTCGATAGGCCCATCTCCCCACGCGGCAGCCCACATTGCGATATTTGAAGCGGGGTAACCGAGCTTTAGCTTGTTTATGGCGCTGTTGTCAACCTCGATGTCAACCTTTACGCCTATCGCGCCAAGCACCTTTTGCATATCAAGGAACACAACGCCCGCCGGATGGTCTGCTGCGTCAGAGGGCAGTGTTGCCTTTACCGAAAGCTGCTGACCGGCCTTTTCATGGTTTTCGGGGTAATACATTATGTTGGCGGCCTCGTCATAGATATAGCCCGCGTCAAGCAAAAGCTGCTTTGAGGTGGCGCCTGTGCCGTCATAGGGATAGAGCGCCTTTGAATCCTTTGGATACGCCCAGCATACAACCGTCTTGGGACGCCATATCGTCTGCGCCAGCTCGCCATAGAAATCGCTTACGGTAAGCTCGGTGTTTATGGCATGGGTGAGCGCCTTGCGCACATTCCAATCGGGGAACGCTTCCGCGCTTATGCCAATATAGCCATAACCGTTAACGTCAACAAGCTTATATGCGAGCTTGCTTATGCCCTCCTCGGAGGAGTTTAGCAGGTCAACGTTTCCCGTGGTGGCATTGGGCTCTGAAAAATGCACCATGCCGGTGCGCACCGCGTCCATTTGCGCGCCTGCCTCAACGTGCTGTATGCGGAAATTCTTTATCTTGGGCGAACCAAGCATATATAGATCGTTTGCTTCGTAAGTTACAACGTCGTCCTTGAACTCCTTGAAAATGTACGGACCCGCGCCGAAGGGAAGCTTGTTCTTTTCCTTGAGGCAATCCATGAAGGAAGCGTCGTTGAAGGATACGCCATGCTCGTCGAGCGTTCCGGTGAAGCCCTTTGTATAGTAATCGCACGACGTGACCACAAAGCCCATCTGGTACATGGCAACGGGATCAACATTGTAAAGCTTTATGGTGAGCGTCTCGCGCTCAACGCCGTCTTCGCAGACTCTGGTGCCGGTGGTAATGCCGCTTACGCTATCAACGCGATCGTGGTCTTTGGATTTTTCGGATATAAAGCCCTTGCTCAAAACGTTTTTAACGTCGTATGCTTCGTCGGCCTGTTCAGCCTGCACGGCAACAATATCAAAGTCATACGTGGTGATAATCGAATTCCAGCAATCGGCAATGGTGTATTCCTGAGTGTTAAGATCATATTCCCTGCCGTTGGCATCGGTAAAATGCAAATCGGGAGTAAGCTTACCCAAATTCCAGCCGGTAAGGGCATAGGCGTTGCGAACGGAATCGTTCACGTCTATCATCGCCCAGGTCGTGCCCTCGCCCACCAGCTTCGCAGCATATTCATCGTTGTTTAATGTGGACATGC
>CAZZNN010000026.1:0-11293 GCA_964655605.1 uncultured Oscillospiraceae bacterium | reverse complement strand
CAGTAATTCACAATGCGGCCGGTGAAATTCTCGCCTATTGCGGGCAGCGCGTCCCAGAACAATTTCTGATCCTCAGCGCTCACGCCCTCAGCGGCGGGGTATACCATAGCGCCGGATTCGTCGAGCGTGAAGCCTGCCGCCAATATGGCGTTCATAGCAGTCTCTATAGCGTCAGCCTGCTCGGCGGTGGACTGGAAGCGATACTCCCTAAGACCCTGTATTGGCAGGCTGTAAAGCGTGCTGCTGCCGTCATACATCGGATCGAGGAAGGTGTAGAGCGAGAAGAGCACGTCCTTCATGGTAAGAGGGCTGCCATCGCTAAAGGTAAGTCCCTTTTTAAGCGTAAGCGTATAAATGCTTTCGCTTTGATCCTCGGTAACAGCTTGATCAAACGAATACGCAACGCACGGCTGATCAACGCCCGCTATGGGTGCGCCGCCGCTGTCTACTGTAAGCATGCCCACCTGCGTGTAGTCCACTATGGTGCCGTCGGTGCCCGACGTATAGAAGAAGGGGCTGAAAAGACCGTCTATTGTCAAAGAGCTTATGACAAGCGGCATTGTTTCATTATTGCCCGTGCGGGGAGTTACGGTCGCGTCATAGCGATCGGCCGGTACATCCGCTACTGGCACGTCCGCCACGGGGGTCTGCTCTACGGGAGCCGTTGGATCAGCAGGCGCCACGGTGGGCTCTGCGCCCGTCTGAGCGGGCTCGGTTGCGCCCGGCTGAGTCGAGCAGCCAAATGCGCCAAGCAGCATTATAGCCGCAAGCGCCAAAGCGGCAAGACCACGGAATAATTTCATTGTCTTCACTTGCTTTTTTACCTCCAAATTTTGTTTATGACAACGCCGCTTAGGCGGCGAAGATCAACTGGGGAAATGCTTGAGAAAGTTTTACTAGCGCTTCGGCTGACAAATTTTGCTTTGCTTTAGCAAAGCGAAACTTTGCTTTAGCAAAGCGAAATTTGCAAGTAGCTTAGCAAGCTTTGCATGTAGCTAAGATTGTTTTGCAAACTGCACTTCGGCTGACAAATTTTGCTTTGCTTTAGCAAAGCGAAATTTGCAAGTAGCTAAGCAAGCTTTGCGAGTAGCAAAGATTGCGTGCTACTGTTGACGCATAAAAGCACGGCCTTGCAGCGGAGCTCGTTCTTAGCCCTGAACCTCTCCCCTGCGCTATGCCTAAAACCCGCCCTAGCCCTGGGTGAATTTTAGGTATATTTTCTGTGAGGCCGTGCTTACCGCGTATGCGTCAATTCGCTCCTCGATAAGCTTGTTTCGGCGTTGCTTGAGCAAATTAAAGGATTCGGCGTTTGAAGAGATAATACCACCGCCATTCTTTAACAGAAGGAGAAATTCCGGCTCGTTTTCATGCTGCATATAGTCACCGATTTCATCTGAATCGAGAAGCTGCGTCGTATCTGGAAATTCCGCGTGCAATACGCTCATAAGCTCGTCGTCGCTGTAAAAAAGCTCATGATGAGAAAAGGTTGCGAAGTCGAAAGGCACAGTGCAATTTTCATCGCTGAAATAGCCGTCAAACTCGACGCCAAGCGGCGTTACCATAATGAGCACCGCGGAGGAAAGCGGCTGCACATGCGAATCCGCGGTTATTTTTTTGGTGAAAACCACTTCGCCGCTTTGAGCGTCTATATAGTCCGCGATACCGCTCGTTACCCAGTTGGCATAGAGCGTTATATCGCCTGTTACCCTGTCGTTTTGAAAATCCCAACGGTCGTCGGAATCAAAGCTATAGCCTATCACGGCGCCATCGTCGTCTAGCACGTCCTCCTTGGCGGTGTACCAGCCCGCGAGCACACAGCCGTCCTTTGCCGGCTCAACAAGCATATTGGCGCTGCCCGCCGGTTCGTACAAATATGAATTAGGCATATAATACGTACGCCTTACCTCGCGGGCGTTTATTATGCCGCCGAGCGCGTCGTAAGTCACCTGGCAGCCATAGCCCCACTGCTCCGGCGTCGCCTCGCTTGACCCGCTTGAGCACGCGCACATCATAAAGCACGCTGTGAGCGCCAGCGCAAGCAGGGATACGATCTTTGAGTTTCGCTGCATTGTTATCTCCCTTTTCAAGTGATGTTGTAATCACCTATGTCATATTACCATGGTTGTCATACTATGGTTTTATAACATTTGTTATGGCTTATGTCAATGGGTAAATCACAAATTAGACACAATATATTCTTTGTCGCATTGAGCGTGTATAATTAAATGTGAAGGCGGCGCTGCGCTCACAGCGTCGCGCAACCTCAAGTTGCCGCGCGAGGCAAAATCGAGCGTCAAAGGTGGTGTAATTCGCCGCATTATGAGGCTATAATCCTATTTATCAACACAAGGAGAAATAAAGCATGAGTTTCGGAGAAAATTTACAATTTTTAAGAAAGATGCACATGGGCATGACGCAGGAGGAATTGGCCGAAAAGCTCAATGTTTCGCGGCAGACGGTATCCAAATGGGAGCTGGACTCCGCTTTTCCGGAAATGGAAAAGGCGCTGGTGCTATGCAAGGTATTCTCGTGCTCGCTCGACGAGCTTTTGACGGACAATATCAGCACGGACGACGAGGCTTACAGCAACATTCGTATCGAGACCGTGCCTCAATTCAGCTACATAAGATATGCCGTAATAAGCTCTGAGCCGGAGGACGACGCTATTTTGCACGTAACGAACGCCGCCCGCGCCATGGGCATAGAGAAGCCGGTAATAATCGGCTGGGACTTCCCGTTTCTTTCGCAGGAGCAGATAAACGTATTCCACATGCACGGCTACGCGGCGGCGTGCGTGCTGCCAAAGGACTTTCATGCCGACGGCGCGGTGACGCAAGCGAGCGCGAAATACGTCGCTATAACGATAAAGGAGCCTTTCACAAATCCATTTGTGCTCATACCAAACGCTTATAAAACGCTCAAGCGCTATATGCTCTTAAATGGGCTTTCGCACAAAAATTCGGAGGAAACGCTGCCCTGCTACGAGAGAACCTACGAAAAAAACGGCGTTACGTATATGGATGTATATATAGCCATAGCCTGCTAGGCGCTCATCTTTCCCACAAAGCGCGGCGGTCATTTTACCGCCGCGCTTTTCAGCTTGTCGAAAAAGTCCTGTTCGGACTTTTTCGAGGTTGCAGGTTTTGCCTACTACGCTCCGCTTCGCCGGGCGGCAAAACCTGTAAAGTGCGAAAACCTAACGGTTTTTATCCGTTCCGCCGGCAAAGCCGCCGAAGCCGGATCATAAGTCAAGGGCGCGGCCCTTGACAATCCCGGGGTTTATCGACAGTCTGCAAAGCGCGGCGGTCATTTTACCGCCGCGCTTTTTCTTTTATGCTTGAACATTATGTTGGAACAATGTATAATATGCAATAATAGTATAGTAATCTAACGTATATCATGAACAGTTTTGTCAGGTCGTTTTCAACTGGAATGAGTGTGATATGCGCTATAACTGTCGTTAATCATGACTGGCGACGCGGAAAACCGCGTCCAAGAGCACTACAGGTTGCCAAAAAAGGAGGAGCAGAATGAAAAAACTCTCTCGCATTACAGCAAGCTTTCTTTGCGCCGCCATCTTTATCACAAGCGCTCTTGCAATGGGCGGCTGCGCAAGCAGCTCGGGCGGCTATCAAAAAAACGCTTCGCTTAGCACATCGGAAAATGTGGAGCTTAGAATTGCGAGCAACAAGGAAACATGGCCCGAAATGGATAACGTCATCACAAAATTTGAGGAGATATATCCAAACTGCACGGTCGTGTGCGAATTTATAGAGCAATATACAGATAATTTAAACACGAGGCTTGAGCAAACCGAGCAAAAGATAGATATTTTCAGAACCGCCAACATACAGCAGACTACAGTTTATAAGGATAAGGCGCTCAACCTTATATCCGAGGACTCGAAAAAAATTCTCGACCTTTCGGGAACCAATCCCGGTATTGTGGCGAATTTCAGATATACCGCCGCCGAGAACACCCAATACGCTATCCCATACGGCAGCGAAATGCGCGGCATGTATGTGAACACCACGCTTCTCAATAAATACGGCCTTAAAACGCCCACCAACCGTCAGGAGCTTTTGGATTGCTGCGAAAAGCTTTATTTAGAGGGCTATATTCCCCTGCAAAGCTCGCCGGGAACCTTCGCACAGCAGCTTTTATACCCATATATATGCAACAGCATAGTAAACGGCGGCGATTATGAAAACGCCTACGCCGCGATAGAGAATATCGACCCCGGCATAAGCGAATATTTCCGCGACGCCTATACATTCCTTTACGGCATAGTTGAAAAAGGATATTATGACTATAAGCGAGTTGAGGCGGAGCTTGGCTACACATTCGATGCCAGCGAAGGAAAAGCAAGGGATTTTCTTAACATAACAAAGGTGTCCGACGACGTTTACGAAAAGCAGGACGATATTGGCAAAATAGCTTTTATGGTAGACACACAGGCATTCGGGCTGGCGCTCGCGAAAGCGAAATCGGATTATCACAGCGAAATAGAATATGAATTCATACTCTCACCCGTGGGCGACGACGGCGGCTGCGCTTATATTTCCCCCGCAGACGGACTCGCCGTGAACAATCAATCCGACCATATAGACTGGGCGCTTGAATTTTTGAATTTCTTCTTTACGCCTGAAATATCCACGGCCTTTGCTGATGAAACCGGCAAAATACCAAACACGCTTGACGCACTCTTAAAATACGACGTGGCGAGCGACCATATAAGCGACGTTGGACAGATGACGTTCAGCTACACCTTCTACAAAATCGTCACAACGCCCATGCTCGGCGGCTATGACGATATGATAGGCATGTCAAAGATGAACGCCACGAAATATATGAAGGATAACGGCGACGGCACATACAGCATACTTTTCACCGTTGACGATTATATTTCCAGGCTCGAAGCGGAATTTCAAAAAGCAAAGGAAGCAAGGCAGGCACAATAAATACAATCATGGGTAGCGAGCAATGAAACAGGCTGAAGCAGGCAAGCCTACGCAGGCTGAAAACGAAATACGGCGCTCCACATTTATAACCGTCGTATGCGACGTGGTTTTAATCATGGCGCTCGTAGTTTGCCTGCTTATATATATTTCAAGCAACAATGCCACCACCTATTCTCAAAATATCAACAGCATAACCAATATCGCAACTGCCAAATCCGAGCTTTTGCTCGCTGCGCTCGACAACACCAGCCATGACGTAACTATAGCGTACAGATATTGCAGCGGCAGGAGCGCCACGGATATACTCGATTATCTTTCAATCATAGGCGACGAGGCGAACGAATATCAGCTTTTGAAGCTCGACACGGACGACTCGACGAATCTCTATCACGTTTACACCGGCTATTCAACCTTTAAAACCAACGGCGCGTACACTCCGCTTGAATATGCGGATACGGACCTTGCCACCTCGCTGTATCTTCATTCGGACAGCGCCGCGGGCGAGCTTTGCTATTCGCAGAGCTTCACCAACAAAACGGACGCTCTGCGCTATTTCGCCATATTCTGCGGCATTGACGCCGAGGAAAACGGCGTTATGCAAAGATACTATCTCGTGAAGCCGCAAAAGGAGAGCCGCGTTTTAGACCAGCTTCAAACCTTCTCCCAGTACAGCGCGCTCACTACCGCCGTGTGTTACGCGGACGGCAAGTATCTTGCCAGGGACAATTCATTCAGGGCCGATAATTTTTACGATTATCTTTACGGCTATAACGACCTTTCCATGGACGAGCGAAACGCGATAAGAACCTCCGTTCAGTCGAGCAGCGACGGCGCCGGACATCTTGAATATCAGGATTTAAAGCGGCGCGACTGCATATTCGCGTATGCCGCCTGCGGCGGCGAGCGCAACTTTAACGTTATAGTATCCGTGCCGGTATCGGAATTTGTCTCCGGGCAGCTATTATCCTTCTTCCCGCTCACGATAATAGTTTTCCTCGCCGTGCTTTTATTCTTCAATGTATGGAGGCTTTTAATAATCGTGCGGCAGTTAAGGCAGAGTGTGGAGCGCGAGCGCATAGCAAACGCCTCAAAAAGCTCGTTCCTTTCGCGCATATCCCATGAGATACGCACTCCGCTCAACGCCGTGATAGGCTATAACACCATAGCCAAGGACGAGCTAAGGCTCGCCAATGACGAAGCCAGTCACAGGCAAGCGGGCACAAGGGTGATGGACTGCCTTACAAAGAGCGATATTGCCTCAAAGCACCTGCTCACCATAATAAACGACGTGCTCGACATGTCCGCCATCGAAAGCGGCAAAATAAAGGTGGCGCACGATAAGTTCGACTTTAAGGGGCTTATCACATCGCTCACCACCGTTTTCTATCCGCAGGCGCGCACAAAGGGCGTGGATTTTGAAGTGCTCTTTGACACTTTCACCGAGGAATGGTTCATAGGCGACCAGACGCGCACGAACCAAATAATCACAAACCTTCTTTCAAACGCGATAAAATTCACGCCCGACGGCGGCAAGGTAACGTTGAGGATAACGCAGCCGGAAGCCAGCAGCAACGCCTCGCATATCCATTTTGAGGTAAGCGATACCGGCATAGGAATGTCCGAGGAATACATTGAGCGTATATGGGCGCCCTTCGAGCAGGCGGACTCCTCCATCTCGCGGCGCTTTGGCGGCACTGGGCTTGGGCTATCCATCACGAAGAACCTCGTTGACCTCATGGGCGGCACAATAAGCGTTGAAAGCGAATTAGGCAAGGGCACCACATTTATCGTCGATCTCACATTTGAGCGCGTGGAGCCGCATCTTGACAAGGACGTATATGATTTTAGCACGGTAAACGCGCTCATAGTGGACGACGATGCGAGCACCCGCGATTATATACGGCTTCTTTTCAACGACTGCGGCGCAAAATGCGCGTCCGTAGCCTCCGGCGCGGACGCCGTTGAGGCTGTGAAAATAGCCTTGCAGCACGGCGAGCCATATTCGTTCTGTCTTGTGGACTGGCGCATGCCCGGCATGGACGGCATAGAAACAATAAAGCAAATTAAAAAGATCGCAGGCAATGAGCTGCCCATGATAGTGCTCACCGCATACGATTATTCCGAGCTTGCCGACAAGGCGCAGGAGGTTGGCGTAAGCAAATTCATTTCAAAGCCGCTGTTCCAATCCTCACTTTTCGACATGCTTGCAAACATCGGCGTTCCAAATGCGCTCACGGCCTACGAAAAAGAGGCCAGACCCGATTTTTCCGGCTCGCGCATACTGCTTGCCGAGGATAACGTGATGAATATGGAAATAGCCAGCCGAATACTCGCCTCCGTCGGCTTCATCGTTGACAGGGCGTGGAACGGTATGGAATGCGTTGAACTGTTCTCCTCGTCCGCCGACGGCGGCTACTCCGCCATACTTATGGACGTTCACATGCCGGAAATGGACGGTCACGAGGCCGCTCGCGCGATACGCGCAGGCACGCACCCGCAGGCCGCGTCAATACCCATTATCGCCATGACCGCCGACGCGTTTGCCGAAAACGTGGCCGAATCGCTCGCGTCCGGCATGAATGATCACATAGCAAAGCCTATAGACGTGGCCATACTGTATCAGGCTTTAGCCAAATACATAAAATGATCACACATACAGCTCAGGCCGCCGCGCAGACAGAATAGGAATCTGGCTGCGCGCTTTTTTGTTTTCGCAAAAATCTATTTCGGCATACAGTATTTCATCTTTCTCCCCCGCCCTTGCAAGCACCTTACCCCACGGCGAACAGACTATCGAATTGGCGTACGACACATAGCTCGCGCTCTCATCGCGCGCGCAAGCCGCGCCAAGCGTGAAAAGCTGATTATCCACCGCCCGCATACGGAATGTGAGCTCCCAGTGCATAGGCCCCGTGGTCATGTTGAACGCGGCAGGCACTATAACGGCCTGCGCTCCCTTGAGCGCCATAACGCGAAAAAGCTCCGCAAAGCGAATATCAAAGCATATACAAAGGCCAAAAGCATGGCCTTCGCAGTTAAAAAGCGTCACATCGTCGCCGGGCGTGAACACCTCGGATTCACAAAAACGCTGCCCGCCCTCAACAGCTATATCGAAAAGATGCGCCTTCCTGTGGCGTGCTATCTCCGCGCCGCTTGAATCGAACACGAAAGCCGTGTTATACAGCTTAGCCTTATCGCGCTCGGGCATGGAGCCCGCCACGAGCGTGACGCCCGCCTCCTTCGCCGTATCCGCCATAAAGCGGTATGCCGCGCCGCCGCGTTCCTCCGCGTATTTGGGGAAGCACTCGTTTGAATAAGGGCAGAAAAACATCTCCGGCAGCACCGCGAGGCGCGCCCCGTGCTCCGCCGCCGTGAGCACGCGCTCACGCGCCCTTGCGAGATCAGCTTTTTTATCAGCGCTCACGGCTGTTTGAAGCAAGGCTATATTCATATTTTCCTCCAAAAGTAAAGCTAGTATGCTATAATCATATCATAGACGCAATAACTTTTGAAAGAAGGCATCAGCTTGGATATATCAAGAAAAAAGCAGCTCAAGGATAATTATAAAAGCAGCCCCGCCGTCGGTGGCGTCTATCGCGTCACCTGCGATGGAAACGGGCGCTCGTGGCTTAAATCCACCGTTGACCTCGCGGGGATTCAGAGCCGGTTCCGCTTCGCCAAGTCCACAAAATCCTGCCCCGACCCCACCATGCGCGAGGAATGGACGAAATACGGCGTCGAGGCTTTCACGTTAACGGTTCTTGAGGAGCTAAAGATGAAGCCAGACCAAACAGCCGCCGAATTTGCAAGCGATATAGAGCTGCTCCGCGAGCTATGGGCCGAAAAAAGCGATAGCTAAAGGGCGTCGCTTAGTACGGCTGCGAATATGCTAAACACCATACATGAGAGTTTGTAATATGTCGCACGCGTAATCATAATATATTTTTATCACTTTTTCATTTCAAATGTGAAATAACTGTGATATTATGTTTATAAACTATAAACAAGAACAGGAATCATTCTTATGAACAGCATTATGCAAAAGCTTGAAAGCAACGGCTGCGACATGAAGGGCGTCATGAACCGTATGCTCGACGATGAAACTTTCTATGTCTCCTTACTGAGCGAGGCGATAAACGACGATGGGTTTAAGCAGCTCGGCATGGCGCTTTCGCAGGGCGATGTGACAGGCGCTTTCGAGTGCGCATACAGGCTCAAGGGCATGCTCGCGAACATGGGCTTCACATCGCTTTACAAGATGGCAAGCGGCATGGAGGCTCGATTGAGAAAAGGGAATCTAAACGGCGTTATCGATATATACACTCAGTTCATAGCCGAGCGGGAAAACTACGTTGAATTGATATTCAGCTAACCAAATTTGCATGGTGTTAACATCTGGCATGGCGTTTTTTGCTGCGCGGCGTTAGCGCTTTTACCTTAGCTTGTCCGTGTCCACATTTTGTTCTATATATTCTATCGAGCACCATATAGTGCGCATAAGGCTTTTTTCATCGCCAAGCCCAAGTTGCACCTGCTTGCGATTTTTATTGACCTTTAATATACGGCCCTCCATCTCCTTTAGCGGCCCGTCAACGAATTCAAGCTTTGTGCCCACCTTAATAACGTGAGTTACCTCTATCGTGCCGTCGTACTTTTTGAGCCATGCGACAAACTCGGCGTCCGTGCCGCGCATGGCGCGCTCGCCATCGTCATATTGAAGAATGCTGAGCACCGAGTCGTGCGAGCGTATGCTCTGCCAGTCGGGCTCTGCGGCCGCGTCAAAAAAAACATACCCCGGCAAGAGCCTGCGCGCGGTCTTTCCCATGCCGCCCGCCGATGGCTTCCAGCGCATGACTAGCGGCGCAAGCGGCGCATACCCAAGCGTTTTGAGCTTATCCATTACCTTTCTCTCCTGCCCTGATATGCAAAACAGGCAATATGTGCTTATGTTTTCCATGCGTTTCTCCATAGTCCGCGCTCTCGCGGCGGCTCAGAATTTGTGCTCCGCGCCCGGTTTTTGGCACGGTGTTTTATAGCGTATTATTCAATATAGCAAACTTCGGCGCATATTTCAATACGGCGGGCGCTAAAAGGCATGAAATGCTCGGCCGATATTTAGGTTTTCGGCAATAAAATATGATAATATAGTTATCGGAATAAATTTCAGGCGGCTGTCAGGCCGGCTTAAAGGCGAGGGAACAGGCATGAAAGAGCTTATTAACATAGTTTTAAACGACGATTGGCTCAAGCGCTTTTGCGGCGGCGCGATAGACGGGCTTATAGCGGCGTGCGGCTGCGCGGGCGCGGAGGCCATATACTGTGCGCCGTATACTGAGGCGTTGAAAGGCGCAAGCGCGGTGATGGGCTATCATTTAATGTTCTATCCGGACTGGATAGGTTTTTTTAGGGGCGATGAGGACTATATCAGGCGGAATTACGGCACGCGCGAGGTTATGGAGGGTTATTTCCGGTGCAAAACGCCTGATGAATACGTTATGCGGCTGCGCGCCGACATGGATATGGCCGAGCGGCTTCACGCGCGCTACGCGGTGTTTCACGTATCGGACGTATCAAGCCGTGAAATATTAAGCTTTAGCTTTGAGCACACCAATAGGGAGATAATCAAAGCGTCGGCGGAGCTTTTGAATCGCGCCATGGCCGGGCGCGAATATCACTTCACTCTGCTGCTTGAAAATCTCTTTACTCCCGGCATGACGCTCGTTGACCCTGCACAAACTGAGCTTGCGCTAAGCCTCGTCAACTATTCCGACGTTGGAATAATGCTTGATACGGGTCACCTTATGATAACGAATCCCGCTCTTAAAACCGAACGCGAGGCATGGGGCTATGTGTGCGGCATAATTAAGAAGCATGGCGCGCTCAAAAAGCACATATCTGGGCTGCACATACACAAAAGCCTTGCGGGCGACGCCATAAGCGCGCTTATCCGCGAAAAACCCGTTATTGAGAAGGATTTTTACGCCGCGTTCGCTCAGAGCTACGATTGGATATTGCGCATAGACCGGCATCTGCCCGCATGCGACCCCGCCGCGCGTGACGTTTTGGAGCTTGCGGCGCCTAAATACATAGTTCACGAGCTTGCGGCGGCAGACGCCCCGGCGAAGCTCGCCGCCGTGAGTGAGCAGCGCAGGGCGCTTGGAATGCGCAATGCCGGCAGCACCAGCTTTTAAAAATTGCGCCAAGACAGCGTTTGCCAAATATCGCCAGTGATTTTAACGAATTTTATATGCCCTCGCTGCTTAAACTATGCCCATAATCCACCACAGGAGGACACCGCTTTGAAAGCGACAGGCATCGTAAGAAGAATAGAC
>CAZZNN010000025.1:13745-15861 GCA_964655605.1 uncultured Oscillospiraceae bacterium | reverse complement strand
TCAGGCCGTAATTGAGGGCAGCTGTGGGCGAGGGCGCCAGCACCGTTGAGGTGGGCAATGAGATGGATAGAATAACGCTGCTTATGGCCGCGGGTGCATTCTTGCTGCTCGCGATAATGTGCATAGTGCTCTATACCTCCGTGCAAAACGGCGTAGGCAAGCCTATAAACAGGGTCGTCGAGCTTGCAAAGGACATAGAGCACGGCAGGCTCAATAACGAGCCGCTCACCATTGAAGTGCATAACGAAGCGGGCGAGCTCGCCAGAGTTATGAATAAGACCGTTGTAAATCTCAACAATTATATAGGCGATATTTCAGATATGCTCACCAAGATGGCTGATCGCGATTTCACCGTTGTGAGCAGCGTCACCTACGAGGGCGATTTCGCCGCCATGAAGACCGCGCTCAACGGCATACAGCAAAATACCCGCGCTTTCATACAGGCCATGGAGGAAGCGGCGGAGGCCATAAATCTCAAGGCGCAGCACATTTCAAGCGCTGCGCAGACCGTGGCGACAGGCACCACCGAGCAGGCCTCAACCATTCAGGAGCTTAGCTCCACCATCACCGAGATAAGCACCAACGTTGACAAGAACGCCGAGACGGCGCTTGAGGTGAAGGGACTTTCGGACAAGGTGGCCATAAAGATAAGCGAGCAGAACGACCGCATGAAGGAAATGCTCGCCGCCATGGACGAGATACAGTTCAAGTCCGGCAAGATACAAAAGATAATAAAGGCCATAGACGATATAGCCTTCCAAACCAATATACTTGCGCTCAACGCCGCCGTTGAGGCCGCGCGCGCTGGCAAATACGGCAAGGGCTTCGCGGTGGTCGCGGACGAGGTTAGAAACCTTGCGGGCAAGAGCGCCGAGGCTGCAAACGAGACGAACGCGCTTATAAAGGAATCCATAGCAAGCGTACACAACGGCTCTGACATCGCCACGAGCGCGGCAAGCTCGCTCAAGGAAGTGGTTGAGATCACCGAGGATACGCACACGCTCATAGAAAATATCACCCGCAAGAGCGCGGAGCAGTCCGAAGCGCTGCGCCAGGTGAATGTGGCTGTTGACCAAATATCCAGCGTCGTGCAGCAAAACAGCGCGGTCGCTGAGGAGAGCATGGCTTCAAGCGAGGAGCTCAACGACAAGGCGCGCGACCTGCACGCGCTTGTGAAGGAATATAAGATATAGACCCGTGCCGGGCGGTTGCGATTGCAATCCCCCGCCATTATATGGCGGCACCTACGGGCGGTTGCCCACCATACGCACAAAAGGCGATTCTTGCGAATCGCCTTTTTTATTGCTCAGAGCCAAACCCAGGTATTAGCTTTTTATAACGCCGTCTGAATACCGCGGAACGACATCCGTTATATCCTCGGTGAAGGCGAAGTCCACATCGTCCTTAAAGCCGAGCTCGCACAGGTGCGAATAGTGCTTTGTTACGCTAAGATCGGCGCGGCCTTCCTTCCAATCGGTGTATATCATGCAGGCAACAAGCGTCATATCGCTGGCCGTGACCGCTATTTTTCCCGCCGCCAGCTCGCTTATCGCCTTTGCAATGCCGCCCGCCGCGCAAATATCGTCCGCCGAGGGTCTGCCATTGGTACCGGCGCAAACTATGAGCACATCGTTATTGAGCTTTAGCGCCGCCTCAGCGACAGCCGTTTTATTTATAAGCGCGCCTATTAGCACATCTAAAGCGCCGCCGACGCTGTTTATAGCGGCGGTGCCATTTGTGGTGCTCATTATCACCGTTTTTCCGCGCACATTATCTGCGGAAAACTCCGAAGGCGAATTGCCAAGCGCAAAATCCGGCAGCTTCACGCCCCCGCGCTCACCCGCGAGTATGCACTCCTTTGAGCCTAAGCGCGTTGAAAACGCCGCCGCGCTGCCCGGATCCGCCGTGGGCACAACAAGGTTCGCCCCATTCATAACCGCGCAGATTATGCTCGTTGTAGCGCGCAGCACATCAACGACGATAACCGTTGTATTGGATAGCTGATGCGAAAGCAGCTTGGTTTGATTAGAAAGCGTATCAATATACATTAGAATGCCCGTCCTTCCAAGCCATATTATATCAAAGCGAATGCAAACATGCAATTCAAATATGCTTT
>CAZZNN010000025.1:0-13735 GCA_964655605.1 uncultured Oscillospiraceae bacterium | reverse complement strand
GGTTTGCTCCGTTCATCACAGCACAGATAATGCTCGTAGTGGCGCGAAGCACGTCCACAACGATAACCGTTGTGTTGGATAGCTGATGCGAAAGCAGCTTGGTTTGATTTGAAAGTGTATCAATAAACATAAAATGCCCATCCTTCTGCGTGTTATTATATCAAAGTGGGTACAAACATGCAAATCAAATATATCCCCCGCAGGCTTACTGCATCATTTTGGCAAAAAGCAGCGCCGCCCACGCGCCCGCCACGCCGGAAATAAGCGCCGCGGGTATCGCGCCGCGCGTTTTGCGCACGTTTACGCTGCCAAAGTAAAGCGCGACGGTGTAAAAAATTGTCTCTGTTGAGCCGAGCATGAGCGACGCTGCCAGGCCGATATACCCATCAGGCCCATAAGAAACGAATACGTCGTTTAAAAGCGCCGTCGCCGCGCTGCCCGAAAAGGGTCTTAGCACAAATAGCGGCACTAGCTCGGCGGGCATGCCAATGGCACTCAGCGCGGGCGAAATGAAATTTATCATCGCGTCGAGCGCGCCTGTAGAGCGCAAAACGCCGAGCGCCGCCATCATGGCCGCCATATACGGCGCTATCTGCGCCATCAGCGGCAGCGCCTCGGTCGCACCCGCTACAAACGCCTCATACACGTTTACCCGCTTTATAAGCGCATAAATTATCAGCGCGCCTATGAGCGCGGGCATTATATAATCCATGTTTTATCCCCTCATCGGAATTGAGGCCGCAAAACCCGCGCCTAAGTGAGCTTATTCAGCGCTATGCACACCGCCACTGCCACCACCGCAGCTATTATGCTCGCTATGAACGTTGGCGTTACCACGCAGTAAGCATCCGCGCTTGCGGCCGCCGCGCGCAGGGCTAAAACGCCCGTTGGCAAAAGCTCTATCGCTGAGGAATTGAGCGAAAGAAACATCACCATCTCATCGCTCGCCACCCCTTCCTTAACGCCCTCCTTTCTCGCGCTTATCTCAAGCTCGCGCATGGCCTCAAGCCCAAAGGGCGTCGCCGCGCTGCCCATGCCAAAGAAATTTGCCGCCAGGTTGAGCGCTATTGGCGCCACCGCCTTGCCCGCTTTTGGAAAAAGCAGTTTAAACACCGGCGCGCAGCGCTTGGCAAGTCCATCTATCAGCCCAGCCTCCGCCGCGACGCGCATAAGCCCCATCCACAGCATATATGAGCCCGCAAGCTTTATAAGCAGCGCAAAAGCGTCGTTTGCGCCAAGCAGCAGCCCATCGAGTATAGTCTGCGGCGCGAGCGATATTACCCCCGCCGCAACGCCCGCGAGCAGCATTATGGCAAATATGGCGCCCATCATAGTATCATCTCCTAACTTATGAACCTATTTGTGGGAATTTAGGGCGGTTTTGCTAACGCAAAACCGCCGCTCGCGAAAGCCTCCTTTTATGGGAATTGAGGCTGGTCTTGCGTCAGCAAAATATCCGCCGCTCTCGGCGGATAAAGCCTCATACCCGACTGTCGATAAACCCCGGGATTTATAATCCGGCTTCGGCGGCATGTACGCCGAAACGGATGAAAACCGTTAGGTTTTCGCACTTTACAGGTTTTGCCGCTCGGCGAAGCGGAGCGGCAAAACCTGCAACCTCGAAAAAGTCCGAACAGGACTTTTTCGACAAGCTAGTATGAAAGACGAAGTCTTTCATACTTTCTCCTTAGAGCATATTTAGGCAAAATGTCAAGTATTCTTCCTTTCAGCTTGCTTTCAGGCTTTTTTCAGACTTTTTTGATATTGGGTTCAGGTTTCGTTCAGGTTTGTTTAAGCTCCGGTTCAGCGTTTTTTGGCTTGATTGAGCAATCGTAATTTTCAGCCTAGAATTATTACATTCTTGTAATCATTTGGCATATTTTGTTTTGTTGCTTTTTTATCACGTTGTTCATAACGCAATAAACATTTTTGGCGTTTGCCGCAATAATCCCTGTAGTTTCGGCGTTTGCCAGTCATCGCTGCCTGTGTTTGTTTTTGCTGTTTAAATATGAAAAAGTGTAATTTATTTTATTATGAATATTTTATGAACCAACTCCGGTCGTTTATTAAGCGCGCGTAACAATGGTATTGACGGGATTTAATCTAAATGCTATCCTCTCGTTGTGCGGAACGCAGCGGGAATATCCCCGCGGTTTGCCACTGCTCACGGCATGTTATGCTGCTACAAAAATTTGAAAGGGGTTCAAAATGAAAAAACTTTTAACACTTGTAATCGTATTGGCGCTGGCGCTCTCATTAGCGCTGCCCGCCATGGCGACGGTCGGCTTCGGCCCTCAGGCTGAAACCACCGCTGCCGCCGCAACCCAGTGGAGCGTAAAGATAACGGCACTGAGCTTCGTGCCCGCCACCACAGGCTTCACCTTTGAAAACAATTACTATCAGGATTATGACCCGACCGCCGGCATAGTCGCCGGTTCGGACATTCGCTTCGTGGTTGAGGTCACCTTCCCCAAGCTTGGCGATATAGACGACGCCGACCTGTTTGAGAACGCCGTTGAAAACATGGTGCTCACCATCAGCGGCAACAATCTCGCCTTTGGCTGGAACGGCACCGTGGCGATAACGGGCGTGAGCACGCAGGGTCATGAGTATTGGAATGGCTCCTTCCCGCGCATCACCACCAACAGCCCCACAAAGAGCGTTAAGTATATGGAATATTCGTCCGCGAATTACTCCGATTATCCTTTCGTATACAGCACCAGCGCTCTCAACAGCGTGGATTACTATTTCAGCGCTCAGAACAGCCTGAATCTCAGCTCCTATTACACCACCACCTACGCCTTCATGTTCGTGGCCGACGTGCTCACTACGGCGGACGTCACCGTTACGGCGGGCATGTCCGCCTACGGCTCAAACAGCCAGTTCACAAAGGGCGGCTCGTATAATTTCACCTATGGCGACGAGGTATATCTTGTTGACCACACCTACAACAGCGACGGCACCAGCTACTATGATATATGCAATGTTGACACCGCAAACAGCATAGTGCGCTTCACCACAGACACCAAGGATCAGATAACCAACGTGGCCGTCACTTACGACTATGGCGTGACCTATTATTATGACACCGTTGAGCCGCTCACCTATTCTGAGCTCACCGCTGCCCAGGCGCTTGTGGATACGATAGTGCTCGGCACTAATCCATATCTTGTTGACCTTTACAATGCGCAGGAAATAACGCCCGCCGTATTTCAGGCATGGCTCGCTTCCTACGCTGCCGGCGCCACCACGCTTACCGACGCTGTCGCGGCCATTCTCAACGACTTTGTTGAGGACGAGCCCTTTGCGGCGGGCGACCTCGTTGCCTCGCTCAGCGATATTGCGGGCGTAACCGGCGATGAGACTTCGCTTGACGATTATGACGCTCTGCTTACATCGGCTGGCGTTATACTCTGGGCGGCTTATGAAACCGCCAACGCCGATTATGTCACCGCCATCACCGACGCCGCCTACGGCTATGGCGACGAAGCCGCCGCGTGGAACATATACAACCTTCTCTATGAGGACGGCGACCTTGTTATAGGCGTACCGGGCGACCAGATAGCAAGCAGCATCACCGGCAAGCCCTACGGCGTATCGTATAAGACGAGCGTGCCCTTCCTTGGCCGCGTAGCCGAGGACACCGCCCTTTCGCATTGCCAGTGGTGGAATGTGAATAAGGACGTTGCGCTCACCGAGATAGTGTTTAACGTAAACGACGCGGTCCATTCTGATGGTTATGAGCTCAACGCCACCGGCGACGACGGCGTAACGGCGGCGACCCGCGTTGATGAATTCAAGTATGTGGCGGGTCACAACACCCTCAATCAGACCGCCTATTATTGGTGCGACACCGCCAAGTCCGGCCTTGACGTATACGGCGAGATAGAATATCTATACGATGAAGTAAACGTCACCGCGTCCAAGGACGTGAATACCGTTGCCTACAACAAGCTCTATCCCATATTCAAAGAGATAATGACCGTGCTCGGCTTTGAGTGGGACGGCACCACCGCCTATATGTATCGCGCGGCGTTCGTTGAAAAGTTCGGCGGCAAGCTCGACGCCTCCGCTTCCTACACCTATGCTGCCTACACCGCAGCGCTCATCGTGGCAGACCCCAACGCCGCGCCTCCTCAAACCGGCGAGAGTTCCACGGTGCTCGGCTTTGTGATGATAGCCGTTGCGCTTAGTGCGGCGGCGGCAGTGATAATAAAAAAGGTTCGCGCCTAAAGAGTGCTGACTCCATGGCGATAAACCCCACGGGGATGTAGAGATAGATCATTCCCCGTTCTGCACAAAAGAAGCCGCTGCCCGCGGCTTCTTTCTTGTCATGAAATGTGCTCGGCTTTTGCCTATATCTCTATCGCCTGTATCATCTTGAGCATTTCTGATTGCGGGATAAAGCCGCAGAAATATGCGCCCTGACGCATTGTGACGCCTGAACGGTCTAAAAGGCGCGCCTCGGCGGCGCTGTTTATCTCGTCGCAGACGGGCGTAAGCTCGAGACGGGAAATAACGTCGCATATACCGGCGAAAAGCACCTCATGCTGCTCATCGCCCAGCGCGCGGCGCATAAGCAGCTTATCAAGGCGAACATGCGTTACCGGGAGGCGCGAGAGGAGTCCTGAATTGGTGTAGCCCGCGCCATAATCATCGAGCATGAATATAAAGCCTTCCTCGCGCATGTGCGCGATATTTTCAAGTATCGCCGGATATGTGCTCACGGACGCGGATTCTCCAAATTCAAAGCAAATAGATCCCGGCGCAACGCCCTGAGCGTGCGCAAGGCCGCTTATGAGCGCGCTTATGCCCTCGCGCATGCACTGCACCACCGAAAGCCGCATGCACACGCAGCGCACGCCATGCCTTGAAAGCTCGGCTTCATTTATAAATTCACATACCCTTTTTAGCACCAATTCGCTAAGCGCGTGGATATTGCCGGTCTGCTCCGCCGCGTGAATTATTTTATCGGATTTTTCGCAGCTAAAGCCCTCGTCCGTTATGCGCACAGCCGTGTCTATTGCGCGCACGCGGCCGTCTGAATCGAATATCGGCTGATAGTCAACGGCAATAAGACCTTCGTCTATAATGTGCTCCATAGCGGCCGCAAGCAGTGACTCGCGCTCGTATTCACGGCAGGCGGCGGCGTTTAAAATGCCCACCTCGCCCTCCTCAAAGCGCAGACCGTGCTGCATTACGGAATCTATAACGTTTATAAGCTGTGTGTCGCTGCTGCAATCGCGGCCGGAAAATGCCACAACGTCGTATATGAGCTCAATTTCTACCTTATCTATTTTCCACATCGTGGGAAGCTTTTTCATGGTTTCGCTTATCGCCGCCGAATCCGGCTTAACGCCAGTGTCTATTATCAAAAATTCGGATACGTAAGGCCGCACCACATATTGCCGCGTGAACATGCGCCCAAGCTGCCACGCCACAGCCGAAAGCAGCTTATCCGTAAGCCCGTCGCCAAAGGCGTGGAAAACGGAATCGAGCGAGCGGAGCGACACCATTATCACGGTGAAATCCTTGCCGCTGTCAAACGCGCGCCTTAAAAGCGACATCAGCGCCACGCGGTTGAAAGCGCCCGTAAGCGGGTCAACATTGTCCGCGGGCGACTGCATTACGAAGAACATGGCCGTAAGCGCGAGCGCCGTGGCGGAGGTGGTGAGAAGATAGCTTGGAAATGTGAGCTGCAAGCCTATCGCCGCAAGCAGCACGAACATGAACGTTATCACCGTAACGCGTATCTCGCGGCGCAACACGAAGCGGTATCTTACCGACACTATGAGCAGCAGCGTCATATATATGGCGGACACGAAATAGAGCGCCGAGTGCGTGGCTCCCTTTTGATAAAAGCCGTTCGCGTCTATATAGAATATTCCGCCCTGCCAAAGCGGGGAGCTTAGCGTTAAAAGCGCAACTATGAGGAATGGCAGCGCCGTGAGTATTTTCCGCCAATGCGGCATAACGCGGTATCGCCCCGCGCTTACGAAAATATATGAGCAAAACAGCGGCAGGCATAAATGCATGCTGAGCAAAAACAATATGTTGAATAGGTAAAGCGTCAACGCGGGAAGCATGCCGTCGAGTATGGCGGCGAGCGCGTCGAACACGACGGCCATAAGCCCCGCTACAAGCATTACTGAGAATATTTTATTCTGCGTTGAGGGCATGCGGCGCGTTAGGAAGAAATACAGGCTCGTTATCGCCAAAAAGAGCGCGGAGCCTATTGAGTAATGCACAACATATTCCATCAGCCGCGCCTCCCTTCGCCATTGCCGTTTTTAAGATGCTCTATTGCGTATTTAATAAGCTGTTCGGGCTTTAGCGCCTTTGAATAATAATAGCCCTGCTGCATATCCACATGCATATTAGCAAGCAGCTGCGCCTGCTCGCGGGTTTCAATGCCCTCGCATACCGTTTTTAAGCCCATGCGCTGCGCTATTGAAATAACGCCCTCAAGCAGCGCTTCTTCCCTTCCGCCTGCCATAGCGTTCCAAAGAATATCCCTGTCTATCTTAACGCAGGTGAAGAGCAGCTCGCTTATATAATCGAAATTGGCGTAGCCGCTGCCAAAGTCGTCCATGAGAAAATTGAAGCCCTTTTCGCGGAGCTTCCACATGTTGCTTCGCACCGTGCCAAATGTGGGCGTGGCCTCGGTTTCGGTTATCTCAAAGCCTATAAGCTCGTGAGGCACCTTATATGTGTCCACAATCTCAATAAGCTTGTCCGCAAGCCCGCTTTGCACGCACTGCACCATTGAAAGATTCACACCTATATGCTCAAGCCCCCACTTTTCCATGCCGAAGAATTTTATGCACTCGCATGTTTTTATAAGCACAAGCTCGCCAAGGCGATATATTAGCCCGTTTTTCTCGGCTATGGGAATGAATATGTCCGGGCGCATATTGCCAAGCTTAGCGTCGTATATGCGGCAAAGCGCCTCAAACGCCACGAGAGCGCCGTTTGAATCATGTATCGGCTGAAAATGCACTTCTACGCGCTTCTCGCTTATCGCGTGCTCAAGCGCGGCCTCATAAGCGCTCATAAGCTCGCAGTTTTTTCTGAATTCGCCGTCCGCCATGAGCACGCGCCGCGCCGCGCCATTGCTTTCATGCTGCGAAATTATGCTGCGCACATTTTCAATCATAACGTCCGCGCTGCCGCAATCATCGCTGTTGGCAGCGGCGGCGGACACCGCGAGCTGCGCGTCCATGCCGTCTACCGACCACTGCGGCGGCAGGCTGATGATAAGCTTTAACACGTCCGCGCTGTTCATAGGCTTTGCGCCGTTTGATTTTACCACGGCAAACATATTGCCCGACACACGCACTATATCGCAATCGTCAAAGCGGCGTTCAAGGTACGACGCAAAATCAATGAGCAGCGCGTCGCCCCGGCGCACGCCCATAGTGTGATTTATAAGCTTAAAGGATTCAAGCACGAATATAACGACCGTAAAGGGCTTGCCCTGCTCATAATATTCGCGTATGAGCTGCGGCATGGCGGCTGAATTGAATGTGCCCGTAAGCGCGTCTATATTTTCGCTCGGGGATTCAAGCACGTAATACATCATCGTGAGTGCAAGCGCGTTGGCCGTGGTGTTTACAAGATAATTAGGCAGCAGCATCTGCACAATCATAGCCACAAACGATATGCTTATAAAGCCGTAAACCGTCGTCTGCTTTTTCCGCCGCACATGCCTGCGCTGCGATATTACCACCGCCGCGCCCGCAAGTATATACATTGTAATCACTATATAGCGTTATATGCAATGCGCCGCGGTAATATACGCCGCCTTGGTCTATATAGAATATGCCCCAAGGACAAAACGGCGACATAAAAAGCAATGCCGCAACTATTGCAAACGGCGCAAAGAGCAGCATAAGCTTAGTTTTTGAGAATTTGGGATATATGCCAGTTAGCACGAGCGCATAGATCAAAAATACCGGCCCGTTTAATTGAACGCATAAAAGATAAATGATATTCACAAGGCACAGCAGCGGCGCCGGAAGACCTGCGCCGTCGAGCAGGGCCGCCAAAAAATCGAAAGCAAGCGAACACAGGCCAAGCGCTATCATGCAGCCATATACGCGATGCCTAAGGTTGTGCACCTTCTTTTGCCGCATATAGAAACACGTTGTAATGCTTAGAAACAGGAACGATATGACGCAATAATCAAGCACGTAAGGCATCAATTCTTCCTCATTCGCCAATTTCTTCCTTTTATTATATCAAATGTTATTTACATTAGCCATATTTAATTACAAAATAGAAGGGTTTATTTTCAGCCCTTTAAAACATACTGTTAGTATGCATTCGATTTGGCCGTAAACGGGCATTGCAGGAATTGCTAAAGGAATACGGCAAGCTAAGAGAGTCGAACCCGTGCGGTTTCGGCTCTCCTGCGCTATAACAACAGCGCAAGCGCTACGCTAAATCACTGTTGAATATGGAATAATATGCGCACTCCATATTTTTGCCGCGATAGGCTATGCTCTCTACGCGGCCGTTTCGCGTCATGCCGCATTTTTCCATAACGCGGTAGCTTGCGGCGTTTTCACTGAAAGCTCCGGCTGTGACCTCGCGCCAGCCGCGCGCGAACAGCTCGGCTATCACGGCGGCAAACGCCTCCGAAGCATAGCCCTTGCCCTTATGGCGAGGCGATATGACATAGCCCATCTCAATGCGCCCGCCTTCCATCTCCACATCGTTTACAAAGCCTATGAGCTCGCCCGTTTCACTGAGAAATATGCCGCGCTCGTAGCGCTCTTTTGAGCTAGAAAGGTCGAGAAGCTTGCAAACCATGCGCTCCGCCTCGGCTTCGCAGGCAAAGTCCGGTATCATATAGGTCTTTTTTATCTCCTCATCGGTCAAAAGCGCGATGAGCGCCATTTTGTCGTCTTGCGTATACGGCTTTAGAATGAGTCTTTTTGTTTTAAGCATACATACACCTCAATTCTCGGTTTTAATTATAGAGTTATTCATTTGGGAACACCGCCGTAACGCTCGTTCCCTTGCCCAGCTCGCTTTTGGCGCTTATGCTGCCGCCGTGCGCGCAGGCTATGGCAGCGGCGATTGAGAGTCCAAGCCCCATGCCGCCGGTGGCGCGCGCGCGCGCCTTGTCCACGCGGTAGAACCGCTCAAATATATGCTCAAGCTGCCCGGCGTCCATGCCTATGCCCGTATCGCTCACGGTCACGGCCACGCCGTTATCGCTTGGCGCTGCCAAAAGCGCTATGCCGCCATTTTCTGGCGTATACTTCACGCTGTTATCGATAAGCGCGCGCAAAAGCTGCTTTGCCATGCTCCTGTCCGCCATAAGCTCCACATCGGCCTCGCAGTCTATGCTATAGACGTGAGCCCGGTCTATTATGCCTTGCTCCTCCACAAGCTCGCAAAACAGATCGCTTACGCAAAAGCGTTCCTTATGCGGAGCTTGACGTTTTGAATCGCTGCGGGCAAGAAAAAGCAGGTTTTCAACCAAATTATTCATATAGTCCGTCTGCTTGGCTATGGAGCTTATGCTCTCTGAAAGCACCTTTTCATCCGTGCGCCCCCAGCGCTCAAGAAGCTCCGCATTGCCCTGAAGCACCGCAAGCGGCGTGCGAAGCTCGTGCGAGGCGTCCGCCACAAAGCGGCCCTGCGTTTCAAAAGCGTCCTCAATGCGTTCGAGCATACCGTTTACTGTAAGGGCAAGTTTTTTCAGCTCGTCATCGGCCTCAGGCACGTCAAGCCTGGCGTCCATGCTCTTTTGCCCTATGCTTTGAGCGTCCGCAATCATGCTGTCGATAGGGGAAAGCAGCCTGCGGCTGGTGCGCCAGCCCACCGCGAGCGCGGCAAAAGCGCCCGCTATATTCGCTAAAATCAGCAAAATGCCGAGCAGCTTCAAAAAATCCAGCTCATTTTGCATGTTCAGCGCCATATACAGCGTGCCTACCGCCCCATTTTCATCGGCCACGCTTTGCTCGTAAAGCAGCGTCATCTGCTTTAGCGCCACTATGTTAAGCGCGGGCGCGGTCATGCCGCTAATTTGCGGCTCGGCGGCGTCTAAGCGGAAATTCACCACTCGGTTTATCAGCGCGCCGCTTTCATCATATAAATAAAGGTTCAGGTTGGCGTTTGTGTTTTGCTCCTCAAGTATGCCGCGCTCGGTGAGCGCCTCGCCCTCCGCTATTTCCTCTATTATATGGTCGCACGTGAGCTCCATTGTTGTTATGAGCGTATCCTTTTGCTTGTTTACAAGAAATGTATACGCTACAAAAAAAATTGTAACCGAAAGCGCGAACAGCACCAGCGCGAACATGGCGGCATAAGCCCGCGTCAGCCGCACCGACAGCTTCATTTTACCTGTCCCTGACAACATAGCCCACACCTCGCACAGTTTCAATCAATCTCGGCTCCGTTTTATCATTTATGCGATTTCTCACATAGCGCACATATACGTCCACAATGTTGCTGTCGCCCGCGTAGGAATAGCCCCAAACCTCGGCCAATATCTGCTCGCGCGTGAGCACCACATTTTTATTGCGTATAAGATATTCGATAAGGTCGTACTGCGTCTTTGTCAGCTCAACGGCCTCGCCGTTTCTAAAGACTAGCCGCTGCGCCGTATCCACGCTAAGCGAGCCCGCGCTGAGCGTTTCGCCCGCCGCGATGGTCTTTGCGCGCAAAGCGGCGCGGATACGCGCAAGCAATTCTTCTATATGAAACGGTTTTGTGATGTAATCGTTAGCGCCGGTGTCGAGCCCTGTGACCTTGTCAATAACATCGTCTCTGGCGGTGAGCATTATTACCGGCGTTTGCTTTTCCTGCCGCAGACGGCGAAGCAGCGCAAAGCCATTGAGCTCAGGCAGCATAACGTCGAGCAAAATCAAATCGAAGCTGCCCTCAAGCGCCGCCTCGAGTCCGCTGCGCCCGTCGAAGGCGGCGCAAACGTCGTAGCCCTCGTGCTCAAGCTCCAGCTTCACTATGCGCACTATCTCTTTTTCGTCCTCAACGATAAGTATTCTCATGCCGCCCGCCTCCATTCTTATGTGATTGTACAGCATATAAGGCCGCATTTCCATTAAAACGCGCATATCTCATCAAATTCTAATGTTGCCATGCATGGCGCTCTCATATTCTAAGTATATCCTAACGCTGTAATCCAGTGGAGAGGAGCTTTATTATGAGCTTATTTCGTAAAATATCTATCGTCGTGCGGGACATATTATGCGTTTGTCTAGTGCTTACCGTTTTCGCGCTGTTTCACCATGTGCTGCCAAGACCGGCAAGCGCCATGGAGCGCCTCACCGTGCTCGACGTACCAGCGCCTGGGGCGCAAATCGCCTCAGAACCCGCTTTACAGGAGCGCTCGCAGCCAAACGCGCCGCACTCCGAGCCTTCGCCAGCCGTCACGTCCGCGCCCGCGCCTCGCCCCGGCGACTTTTCCGCCGCGTTCCCTTCTGTCGACACAGGCGCCAGCGCGCTGCACAGCTATCAAAGCGACGGGCTGAAAATAGCTGTAAGCATGGCCAACGAAAACGACGTTACTTATTATATCGCGGACGTTTGGATCAAAAACATCAGCGCGTTTTCCACCGCCTTCGCTAAAGGGCAGTATGGCACGGGCATTCATCAATCGCCGCTAAAGACGGCGGAGGCGAATAACGCCATATTGGCCGTTACCGGCGATTATTACGGCGCGAGGAACAAGGGCGTTGTAATCCGCAACGGCGACCTTTACAGGGATTCCGTCAATGGCGACGTGTGCGTGCTGTATCAAGACGGCGTTATGGAGACCTTTTGCGAGGCCGATTTTGATATGAGCGCCATCGCTGAGCGCGGCGTGTGGCAGGCGTGGAGCTTCGGGCCGGAGCTTTTGGACGGTGCAAACGCCATAACCGATTTTAACAGCGCCATAAAAGGCAAAAACCCGCGCAACGCCATCGGCTATTACGAACCCGGCCACTATTGCTTCATCACAGTTGACGGGCGGCAAAAGGGCTATTCCGTCGGCATGACGCTTTCTGAGCTTTCGGAGGTTTTTTATAAACTCGGCTGTACGGCGGCATATAATCTTGACGGCGGCGCTACGGCTCAAATGATATTTAAGGGCGAGCTTGTAAATAAGCCCTATAAGGGCGGCAGGCAGTCGAGCGATATAATATGCTTTTAAGGAGGGTGCGCAAATGAAAAGCCATGCGCTAAAAAACGCCGCCTCTCACAGCAGCATAGTGCTAAGCGTCGTGTTCATAGTTCTGTTTGTAATAGACCGTTTCAACCCGTCTATGGATTTTCTCGGCAGCGAGCAAAGCGACTGGCTTTTGCTGCTCTTTTGCGTATGCAGCCTGACAAACGGCATTCTCATGGCGGCTAGCCTATTGAAAAAGGCAAAACCGGCAAAGCGGGAGTAAGGCGTGGGGGACGCCAGCTAAAGGAGAGCCGAACACATGCGCCTATTCGGCCTGATTTTTGGCCGTTGCCGCGTTGTCGTCAGTCGGGATACGCCCGGTATTCCTCCTTTCTCCGACTTGCATCGACCTAAAAATCAGGCGGCAGCGTTGCGCGCATTATACTTCTATTCAGAAATAAGCGCGACATTTGAGCTATGCACCAAATAGGTTACGCCGTTCATGGTAACCTGTATTTGGTCGCCGTCGTCATAATCGCGCCAGCTTGTGACCTTGCCATCGATGACCTCGCCGTTTGGAAGCTGCAAAATGGCTCTGTTGAAATAAAAATTAGTGTCGATAAGCTGCCTGTTACAACCGGCGAAAATCAGCAGCGAAAGAATAGCCAGCGCTAAACAGATCAGTTTTTTGCTCATAAAAACTCCACCTCCTATATTCGGCATAAAACCGTGCTTTCTCCGTCAGTATACCCTTTTTTGAGATATGTTTCAAGCGCACGGTCAATGGCTCGCTCGGGGTCTATCGTTTCTTCAATGCGCTCGCGCCCAACAGCGGCAAGCCACAGCTTGAACGGCTCTGCTTTAGGCGAGGGAATGGACTGGATTGCCCGCAAAAGCTCTTCAGCGTTGGCAATATCGGTTAAGCGCAGCTTGCCATCTATGGCAGTCATTTTCAACTGCCTGCAATTTATAGTCAGCTCGCTGCCTTCTTGTTTTAAGCGTGCTTTCAAAACGCTCCGATACTTTGCTGCATGGCGTTGGTCAGGCTGATCGCTCAGAACGGCGACCACGTCAACGAGGAGGAGAAACACCATCTTTCGGTACGGTATTCCACTGTATATCAGCGTTCCGGCTTGTCACTATTCATAGCGGTTTTTGGGGGATTCGCCCTGCCTGCGGGCAGGCGGGGCGCGCTCTTAGCGTCCACTGGACGCTTATTCACTCCGCGCCCGTTCGAATCCCTTTATCTGTTAGGCGCCACAAAAATAGACTGTCCTTACGGACAGCCTATTTTTGTGGCGGAGAGAAAGGGATTCGAACCCTTGAATACGTTCCCGCATTACACGATTTCCAGTCGTGCGCCTTCGACCAGCTCAGCCATCTCTCCACATAATAAATGCTTTTAGCGCTCGTGCTTTGATATAATACAACATTCATGGCTGTTTTGCAAGCACGAATTATCGCTTTATGGCAAATTTGGCGATTATGTACGCCAAAGCGCTTAGCAAAGCCCCGACCGCGCGCATGGGGTGTGCAACGCAAAAGCCGGAGCTAAGCTCCGGCCCTCAGCTTGTCGAAAAAGTCCTGTTCGGACTTTTTCGAGGTTGCAGATTT
>CAZZNN010000024.1:0-16066 GCA_964655605.1 uncultured Oscillospiraceae bacterium | reverse complement strand
AATCGCGAGCTAAACGCTCGCTTTGGGCAAAATAGGCGAAGCCTATTTTGCGTGCCTTAGACGGGTGTTCTTTAATCGTGCGCTAAACGCGAGTTATAAAAAACAGGCGGTCTTTGACTGTCTGTTTTTGTGTTAATGCGGGTGCAACACGCGCACTCCGTAGGGCGGGTTCCCTGAACCCGCCGCATACACGCACTGCGCCCGTTTTGTATCGCCTCCGCCGCGCGGCGGGAGCAAGCCCCCGCCCTACATGCGCAAACCGCCAAAGGCGGTTTGCGCTTGCATTCCAAAACGCATGGCCGCCCCGCGTAGGGGACGGCAACATCGCAAACCTTCGGTTTGCTTTAGACGTACCGCGTTACCGGGGTATGCACGCATGTTGCGGCGGTGCGCCGCGCGGCGGGAGCAAGCCCCCGCCCTACGGCGATTTCATCGTTGCGCCAGTGCGCCTCAACCGCCGCCGCGCTGCCTCAACCGCCCCGCCAAAAACTAAATCGGCGTCAATGACGCCGATTTACTTAATCCAACCTATTCTCACATACCACTCATTTTCCTGCGTTTCATCGCAATGCACAGCATTGCGGCCGCCGCAAGCGCGAACCCCCAAGCCGAGGCGTTTGCGTCCGCCGTCTGCGGGGGCTTTATATAGGATTCGGCGGGGGTGCCCTGCGTTTCAACATTGCCCGGCACGGCGACGCCCGCGTTATCCTGCGCAACGTCCGGCTGCAAGCCGGAGCTTGGCGCCATTTGGTCATACTGATTATCCCTTAGCCAGTCCTCATACGTATATGTGATAAGCCCGCTCGCGCCGGTCTGCTCATATCTCACTATATTGGCGGCTGCCGCCACATTTGTTATGGTAAACACACCGGTTCCAAAATCTATTCGGGGAACGGCTCCCGGCTGCGCGAGCACAACGCCCACCTTCGTGCCGGACGCGTTCGTAAGCGACGCGAATTCAAGCCCGTGAAGACTCGCGCCGCTCGCCGCCGCCGCGCTCGCGCCGTTTATGCCGAGCAGCGCCGCAAGCTCGGCCGATATATCAAGGCTGCCGCTGTTTATATCTATCGGCGCGCTATTGGCCAGCAATCCCACCTTGGCGCCTTGAATACTCACCGCGCCGCCATTCAATATAAATGAATTCTTCCCGTCTACCTCCATGCCGACTCCCATGCCGCCGCCAATAGCAAGCACGCCGCCGCGACATTCTATGTGTTTGGCCGCTATGCCTGTGCTGCCGATTTCAACGCTGCCGATTCTGCCGTCCTCCGCAAGCGAGCCAAGCTCTATATCCGTATTTGACGCCATCACCTTTATCTCGGTAATGCCGCCCTGCTGCAAAAATCTCGCCGCGTCAACGCCTATCACATTCGCCGCGCTTGAGCCCGCCGTCACGTCGACCTTTAGGCGACCGCTCACATTGAGCTCAGAGCAGCTAAAGCCAACTCAGCCGTTCGTCACGCCTGTAACGCCTATGCTAAGCTCGCCCGCGATATTGCTGCTAGTGCTCAAAACGGCAGGTTTTAAGCTGTCAAGCCCCGGGACGACGTCAACGTTGATGCGGCTGCCAGTTTCGATATTGATGGCAGCGCATTGGACCGAACTACGCTGTGTTCCGTCGTTTGATTTAGAAACGGAAACATTTGCATTGTTTTTCAAGCGAAGCTCGCCTGAAGCGTATATTCCGCTCGCGCTATTGCTGATTGTCATTGGGCCGGGGAGCGATATGGTCAGGTTGCCGTCAACATATATGCCGTCCGGTGTTTGGATATTGTTTTTGCCTGTCGATTCTATGGTTATATCACCGTCGGCGTATATGCCGTAGCTGCCAGCGCTTGTTACGGTTGACTTAGTGACGGTTATGTTTGTCAGGATCAAAAACAGCTTCGAATTGCGGCCCATATTCAAGCCGTCGACGTGTGCGCCGCTGACAATTTGGCCATCTTTAACCACCTGCACGCCGTTCACCCACACGTTTTGAGCGTTAGTTCCCGCATTGGCGCTCGCCGCGCCGGGGAGGCCGAGTGCGAACAGTAAAATAAGAGATAAGAGCACAGCAATTTGTTTTTTCATTTTCGCGCCTCCTAAAAGTGTTTTATTGCGCCCACGCGGCGGGAGCAAGCCCCCGCCCTACACATCGGCTGATCGCTTCACGATTAGCCTTTGCATAACCGCCAACCTGCGGTTGGCATTGGAACGCTGCGCGTTCTCCTGTCCTGCGCATTTATACTTTTACATATATATTCTAACTCACATTTATCGCTCATACAAGATGGATACCAAAACTAAATAAGTCACAAGCGTAAACAAGCGTAAACAAGCCTCAAACAAGCCGTGCTTGCCTTGACTTCGCCATTCTTCAATATTATAATGTAGGCGCTGACTAAAAAAGTCGTTATTTTGACGGCTTATTATGTAAAAAAGCACAAAAACACATTAGGAGGACACTCAAAATGGCAAAGACCATCACCGTAGACGGTAATACCGCTGCCGCACACGTTGCTTATGCATTTAGCGACGTGGCCGCGATATATCCGATAACGCCGTCCTCGCCCATGGCGGAAGTCGCCGACGATTGGGCGGCTCAGGGCAGAACGAACATATTTGGTCAAAAGGTACGCATTGCTGAAATGCAGAGCGAAGGCGGCGCGGCTGGCGCTGTTCACGGCTCTCTTGCGGCCGGTGCGCTTACAACCACCTTCACCGCTTCTCAGGGCCTGCTTCTCATGATCCCCAATATGTACAAAATAGCGGGCGAGCTGCTTCCAGGCGTATTCCACGTCACCGCGCGCGCGCTTGCCGCGCACAGCCTTAGCATATTCGGTGATCACAGCGACGTTATGGGCGCAAGGCAGACCGGCTTTGCCATGCTCTCCTCCGCTTCCGTGCAGGAGGTTATGGATCTCGCGCTCGTTGCGCACCTTAGCGCAATAAAGTCGAGCGTGCCCTTCCTTCATTTCTTCGACGGTTTCCGCACCAGTCATGAAGTGCAGAAAATTGAGGCCATTGATTATGAGGATATGGCCAAGCTTGCTGATTTTGAAGCAGTTAAGGCATTCCGCGAGCGCGCGCTCAATCCCGAGCACCCGCATCAGGCCGGCACCGCGCAGAACCCGGACATCTATTTCCAGGGCCGCGAAGCCGCAAACACCCACTATCTCGCCGTTCCCGCCATAGTTGAGGAATACATGAAGCAGGTGGGCAAGCTCACCGGCAGAAAGTATAAGCTTTTCGACTATGTTGGCGCGAAGGACGCGGACAGGGTCATCATAGTTATGGGCTCCGGCGCTGACGCTGCCGAGGAGGCCGTGAATTATCTCAATAAGCGCGGCGAAAAGCTTGGCGTAGTTAAAGTGCGCCTGTATCGCCCGTTCAGCGCGAAGCACCTCGTTGCGGCGCTCCCCAAGACCTGCAAGAAGGTTGCGGTGCTCGATCGCACCAAGGAGCCCGGCTCCCTTGGCGAGCCTCTCTATCTCGATGTTATGAGCGCGTTTGCCGAAATGGGCGTTAAGGACGTTGAGGTCTATGGCGGCCGTTACGGCTTAGGCTCCAAGGAATTCACCCCCAGCATGGTCAAGGCCGTTTACGACAATCTCGCCGCTAAAAAGCCCAAGAACCATTTCACCATCGGCATTATCGACGATGTGACCAAGCTTTCGCTTCCCGTCAAGGAGCAGATAAACGCCGCGCCCGAGGGCACCATCGCCTGCAAGTTCTACGGCCTTGGCTCCGACGGCACCGTTGGCGCAAACAAGAACTCCATCAAGATAATTGGCGATCACACCAATATGTACGCGCAGGGCTATTTCGCCTACGACTCCAAGAAGTCCGGCGGATTCACCGTGTCGCACCTTCGCTTTGGCAAAAAGCCCATTCAGTCCCCCTACCTTATAGACATGGCGGACTTCGCCGCTTGCCACAACTCCTCCTACGTCACCCGTTACGACGTGGCGGACGGCATAAAGCCGGGCGGCGTATTCCTTCTTAACTCGCCCTGGACGCTTGATGAAATGGAAAAGGAGCTGCCCGCTTCCATGAAGCAGGCCATAGCCAAGAATAAGCTCCGCTTCTATAATATAGACGCCATAAAGATAGCTCGCGAGGTTGGCATGGGCAACCGTATCAACACGATAATGCAGAGCGCATTCTTCAAGCTTGCCGAGGTTATCCCCGTCAAGACCGCTATCGACTATATGAAGCAGGCCGCCAAGAAGAGCTACATGAAAAAGGGCGAGGAAGTAGTTAAGAAGAACTACGCCGCCATAGACGCGGGCCTCAACGGCATAGTTGAGATAAAGTATCCCGCCTCATGGGCAAAGGCCACCACGGGCGCAGTACCCGTTAAGGTGACGGACGATGTATACTTCAACGATTTCATAAAGCCCATACTCGCGCAGAACGGCGATAAGCTGCCCGTGAGCATGCTCAGCGCCGACGGCTTCGTGCCCACAGGCACCACCAAATACGAAAAGCGCGGCATAGCCGTTGACGTACCCGCGTGGATACCGGACAACTGCATACAGTGCAACCAGTGCGCTTATGTTTGCCCGCACGCCTGCATACGCCCCATACTTACCGAGGAAGGCGACAAGCTGCCCAAGAGCTTTGTAACAAAGCCCGCCACCGGCATAAAGGGCAAGAACTTCCGCATGCAGCTTAGCCCGCTGGATTGCACCGGCTGCGGCAACTGCGCTGATATTTGCCCAAGCAAGAACAAGGCGCTCGTTATGAAGCCGCTTAGTGAGATTGGCAAAGCGGAGGAGGAAAATTGGGAAGCCGCTATGAAGCTGCCTGAGCGCAAGAGCGGACTTAGCAAGTATTCAGTCAAGGGCAGCCAGTTCAAGCAGCCGCTGTTCGAGTTCTCAGGCGCGTGCGCAGGCTGCGGCGAGACTCCTTACGTCAAGCTCGTCACTCAGCTCTTTGGTGACCGCATGATGGTTGCAAACGCCACCGGCTGCTCGAGCATCTATGGCGGCAGCGCACCCACCTGCCCGTACACCGTAAACGCAAAGGGTCAAGGCCCTGCATGGGCAAACAGCCTCTTTGAGGATAACGCGGAGTTCGGCTTCGGCATGAACCTTGCCACCAGCTATCGCCGCAAGGCGCTTGCCGAGACAGTTGAAAAGCTTATCGCCGTTGAATACTGCGAGGACGCTATAAAGAACGCCGGTAAGGCTTGGCTTAATAGTATGGACGATGCCGAGGGCAGCCGCGAAGCGGGCGAAAAGCTTCTTGCAGCCTGCAAGGACGGCATTGACGTTGATCTCACCGGCACAGAGTGGGAGAAGGAATGGCTCGCAAACGGCAAGGTCTGCCCGTGCGATGCATGCACCCTCGCCCGCAAGGTTATAGATAATGCGGACATGCTCACCAAGAAGTCGCAGTGGATATTCGGCGGCGACGGCTGGGCATACGATATCGGCTACGGCGGACTCGACCACGTCCTGGCTATGGACGAGGACGTAAACGTGCTCGTTATGGACACCGAGGTTTATTCAAACACCGGCGGACAGTCCTCCAAGGCAACCCCCACCGGTTCGGTAGCGAAATTCGCAGCCGCCGGCAAGCGCACCAAGAAGAAGGATCTCGGCCTCATGGCTATGAGCTATGGCTATGTGTACGTCGCCTCCGTCTGCATGGGCGCTGACAAGAACCAGCTCATAAAGGCGATAAGCGAAGCCGAGAGCTATAAGGGACCCTCGCTCATCATCGCGTACGCGCCCTGCATAAACCACGGTATCAACATGGGCAAGTCGCAGGCTGAGGAGAAGAAGGCCGTTGACGCCGGTTACTGGCAGCTTTACAGATACGATCCGCGCCTTGCAGCCGAGGGCAAGAACCCCTTCCAGCTCGACAGCAAGCCCGCCACCGGCTCTTATCGCGACTTCATACTTGGTGAAGTGCGTTACGCCGCCCTCAAGCAGCAGTTCCCCGAGACTGCGGAAGTGCTCTTTGAGCGTGCTGAAAAGGAAGCCAAGGGCAGGCACGAATACTACGAGAAGCTGAGCAAGATGGACTAAGGCTCCTTGGTTTAGATGAAATGAAAAGGCCGTCCCCCGCAAGGGGGGCGGCCTTTTTGGCGGGGGCGCCTCATCCGTCACGCTTCGCGCGCCACCTTCCTATTCCAATATTGTAACCTTATTCTCCTCAAATTTGCCGCGCATGGCGGGCGCTTCGTCGGGCACGCCGAGGGTTATTATGGAAAATGGCATTTTATCCGCGTCTATGCCCAAGAGCGCGCCCATCTTCCTGGCGCGCGGTTCGCGCGGATAAAGGCCGCACCAGCAGGTGCCGTAGCCAAGGCGCGCGGCCTCGAGGAGAATGTTCTCCGTGGCGGCGGCGCAGTCCTGCGGCCAGAAGCCGGAGGCCAAATTTTCCTGCGCCTTTGGAAGCCCCACCACCACTATTACGGCGGCGGCCTGGACGGCGTGGGCGGCGTATGGCTGGAGCTTGGCTATTTGCTCGCGCAGCTCCTGATTTTTCACCACCACAAATTCCCACGGACGCGTGTTGCACGCGCTCGGCGCGAGCATGGCGGCTTCGAGAATGGAATGCAGGTGTTCGTCCGTGACGGCTTCGCCTTGCTTGTATTTGCGTATGCTTCGGCGCAAGCGGATAGGGTCTGACATGGTGTTATCCTCCTAAAATATGGTTTGGTTAGGGAAGCGGGGAGTGCCGCGTTCGCGGGGGGAACGGCGGGAGCAAGCCCCCGCCCTACAACCGTAGGGTACGGCAAAATCAAAGATTTTGACGTGTCGCGTTCGCGCGGGAACGGCGGGGCAGCGATACCCCATGGCGACGTGCCGCGTTCGCGCGGGGGAACGGCGGGAGCAAGCCCCCGCCCTACAACCGTAGGGGACGGCAAAATCAAAGATTTTGACGTACCGCGTCGCGCGGGGAACGGCGAGGGCAAGCCCCCGCCCTACGATTTGGCGTCGAACTTGGCGCCGCATTTGGTGCACGTCACGCGCAATTTGCCCTTGCCGCGCGGGACGCGGAGCTGCTGCTTGCAGTTGGGGCAGATAAGGTGCTTATAGCGCTTCACCTCATTTATATCTATCACCTTTTTGGGCTTTTGCTGCTTGGCGCGACGGTTTTCTCCTGTGAAAAACGCCTTTACCCTGGCTTCAAAATTCAAGTACGACTCATTTTCCTTGCGCCTGCCATAGAAATTGCGTGAGAACGCGCGAAACAAGCAAAGCGCGATAAACATCGCCGCCGCGCCTATGAGCACGAACCTCGCCTTCGACCCCGATGGCAGCAGGAGCGTTATGAGCCCCAGCGCGAGCGCCGCGATAAAAAGGGCTTTATTGAGCTTATCGTTTCCGTATCTTCCGTTGAACATAATTGTTTGTCCTTAGTTGATTATTTTAGATGAGGTCAATCCTCAGTCCCCTGCTGGGACAGCTCCTTCTCCAAGGAGCTTTTGGGGCGGCGCGCCCATACCCCCTGCGCGGCCGCCGCGCCTCCGCGCAAATACGGCGTTGAAACGCCTGCCACTATTGCCCATACCCGGCCGCTATCCAACCATCACCGCGCCCGAGAGCGGCGCGAGTATCAATTCGATATAGCCGTCTGAGGCGTTTAGCACCGCGCCCGAAAGCGCGTCCGCAAACTCGCCTGAAAACGGCTCCGTGCGCGAGGTGGCCATATACGGCCTGTTTTTTGCGCCATACGCCACGCGGGCAAAATCGTCCGCGCAAAACCGCGCGCGCTGCGCGTCCTCGCTCCTGTTTATCACTGTTATCACGCGGCTTTCGCCGTATTCGCGGGAAATGGCAAAAACATCGGCGCTCCCGCCGCACGCGGCAAACGCCGCGCCGCCCTTTTTGAGCGCGTCGCTCTCGGAGCGAAGCCGCGCAAGCTTTTTATAAAGCCGCAGAAGCTTTAGATTCTCGCGCTCCCACGGATATGTGGCGCGGCAGAAGGGATCCGCCATGCCCTCAAGCCCCGCCTCGTCCCCATAATATATGCAGGGCGCGCCGAGCATTGTGAACTGCGCCATCGCCGCCAGCGCAAGCCGCTTTAGCCCGCGCTCGCGCGCGGCCGCGTCGAGCGTATATTCCGCCTGCTCCTGCCGCGTCATGGCGGAGGGGTCGGGCGCGCCCGAAAGCGCGGTGAGCGCGCGAACAGTGTCGTGCGAGCCTAAAAGGTTCATCGCGGCGCGGCAAAACGGCTCCGGCGCGTTTGACAAAAGCTGATAAAGCCGCTGCGCAAGCCCGTCCGCATCGCAGCGCACGAGCAAAAAATCGAAAAGCGCCGCGCGGAAGGGATAATTCATCACGCAGTCAAGCCCATTGCCGTCCGCATATTCGCGGCGGCGTCCGTAGGCCGTCTTATTGGTAGCGTCCTCCCACACCTCGCCCAAAATAACGCCGTCGGGCGAATTTTTCTTTATCTCGCCGCGCAGGAAGGCTATGAACTCATCGGGCAGCTCGTCGGCCACGTCAAGCCGCCACGAATATACGCCAAGGCTCGCCCACTTTTTTAGCATATACGCGACAAAGCGCATATATGTGGGGTCGAGCTCGTTCACCTCCGGCAGCGACGTAAAGCCCCACCACGCGCGGTACGCGTCCGGCCACGCGGAAAAATCATACCATGCAAAATAGGGCGAATCCTTGCTTTCATAAGCGCCCTCGCCGTCAAAACGCGCATATCTGTCAAAATAAACGCTGTCAGCGCCGGTGTGCGAAAATACGCCGTCGAGCATAACGCTTATGCCCATATCCCGCGCCTCGCTTACAAACGCCTCAAACTCCGCCTCTGTGCCGAATATTGGGTCGATTTTCATATAGTCCGCTGTATCGTAGCGGTGATTGGAGGGCGAGAGGAAGATGGGGTTTAGATATATTACGCTCACGCAAAGCTCTTTTAAATAAGGAAGCTTCGCGCGCAGTCCCGCAATATCGCCGCCGAAAAAATCGCACGGCGAATAATATTTCTCCCCGTTTATCGGCGTATACAGCGGCTGCGCATACCAATTCTCCTGCGCGTAAGCCTCGCGCCCCGCGTCCGTATGAGTTGAAAGCCGCTCAAGCCCGCCGCGAAGCGAGCCGCGCGCGAAACGATCCGGGAAAATCTGATATATTATGCCTTTTGAAAACCACGCGGGCGTTTTAAATCCGGCGTGATAGACCGTTAGCTGATAAGCGGGCGGCTCATGATCGAGCGGCTGCCTGTCCGCGTTGCCGTAATAGCGCGCGCCGTCCGGCGTATCCATTATGAAATAATACCACTTGAGCCCCGTTGACGCGGGCGTATAGTAAAACTCGACGCGCCGGCCTGTGCGCCTGCCGCGAATAAGCCGCTCCGAGTCATTCTCCCATACGCGCAGCCGCACCAAAACCTCCTCCGGCGCGTCAAGCGCGAGGCGCACCTCACCGCCAAGCGGTATTGCGCCAAAGGGCGAGCGATAGTCGGTTGAAAAAGGGTCATGAAAAAAATCCAAATCTGCCTCCATGATTATTTATTGCGTGGGGAATGGCGCCGGTGGTAGGGATTTCACCGCAACGGCGGCGCGGACCCGGCTGGTTCAGGGCGGCCGCAGCCTCTGGAGGCCCGCAGCCTCTGGAGGCCCGCAGCCTCTGGAGGCCCGCAGCCTCTGGAGGCCGTCCTCGACGGTTTGCGCCGCAGAAATCGCGCGCGCCCCGTATGGAACGCCGTCCCCGACGTTCCGAAGTTTTCGCGCCGGTCGCGAGGGAAACGCGTCCCCGCCGCGCCTTACGCCCGCAAATACAATCCCATATATTCCTCCGCGCTGGACGCCCAATCGAAATTCTCGTTCATGCCGCGAAGCCGCATGGCGTCAATAACGGCTCTATCCGAATAAAAAAGCCCCGTCGCGCGCTGCGCCGTATACAAAAGCTCGTGCGCATTGTAATTGGTAAAGGAAAAGCCCACGCCCGTGTTAAAATACTGATTATACGGCTCAACGGTGTCGATAAGCCCGCCCGTCTCGCGCACAATGGGTATGCAGCCATAGCGAAGCGCTATAAGCTGCGAAAGCCCGCACGGTTCAAAGCGCGAGGGCATGAGGAAAAAATCCGCGCCCGCGTATATGCGGTGGGCGAGCGCGTCCGAATATTCTATTCTTGCGGCCACGCGGCCGGGGAAACGCCATTGCGCCCACGAGAAAAGATCCTCATAGCGCCGCTCGCCGGTGCCAAGCACAACGAGCCTGAGCCCCGTGTCGATAAGCTCGTTTATAACGTGCTCCACAAGATCGAGCCCCTTTTGGTCGGTCAGGCGCGAAATTATCGCAAAAAGCGGCTTCTCGCCCTCCGTCTCGCCGGAGGCGCGGCTGTTTAGCCCTAGCTCCTTCATGAGCGCGGCCTTGCACTCTTTTTTGCCGGAAATATTTTTTGCCGAATAGTTGCTCTCAATAAGCGCGTCCGCCGCCGGGTCGAATTCTTCCGCGTCTATGCCGTTTAGTATGCCCTCAAGCCTGTTTGAGCGCGCGCGCAGCAGCCCGTCGAGCTTTTCGCCGTAATAGGGGGTCTGTATCTCGCGCGCGTAGCTTGGGCTGACGGTGGTTATAACGTCTGAATAGATGAGCCCCGCCTTTAGATAGCTTATCGCGCCGTCAAACTCCAGCGTGTCAACGCGCACGTCCTCGTCCTTGAAGCTGAGCAGCTCCTTCACGAAGGCTTTGTCGAAAATGCCCTGAAATCTGAGGTTGTGTATGGTGAAAATGGTTTTTATTTTGTAATATGGCTCTATATTGCCGAAAGTGAGCTTGAGTATCGCCGCCGCAATGCCCGTCTGCCAGTCGTTGAGGTGCAGCACGTCCGGGAAAAAGTCCACATGATACATGAGCTCAATTATGCATTTTGAAAAAAAGCCGAAGCGCTCCGCCTCGTCCGTGTTGAATGAGCCGTAGATATAGGCGCGGCCGAAATAGAATTCATTATCTATAAAGTAATAGGTGACGCCGCCGCGCTTGAGCGTGGCTACGCCGCAATATTGGTCGCGCCAGCCCAGTTTCACGCGAAAATCGCAGATATAGCTTAGCTCCTTAGCGTATTCGGCCTTTATGTGCGAGTAAAGCGGCAGCACCACGCGAATATCCGCCGCGCTTTCGCCCGCAGAATATTGCTTAGCAAGCGCGCGCGGCAGCGCGGAAGCGACGTCCGCAAGACCTCCCGTTTTAACAAACGGACTGCACTCGCTGGCGGCAAAGAGAATTTTAGTCATATTTTATCCCTCCTATGTGGAGATATGGGGGGCGCACCCGCAACGGCCGTTCGCCGTTGTTTGCCAAACCGCACCACATAATCCGGCTCCGGCGGCTTTGCCGCCGGAACGGAAGCAGGGCGTTAGCCCTGCTTGCATATCACAATCGCCGCCCGCGAGCGCCCGCAGGCGCGAGAGGCGATTGTGAAAAACCTTTTCGCGAAGCGAAAATCCCTCACGGAGACAGCTTGCGTCTCCGTGAAAGCGCGAAGCGCACGAGGCAGGGCGTTAGCCCTGCTTGCATATCACAATCGCCGCCCGCGAGCGCCCGCAGGCGCGAGAGGCGATTGTGAAAAACCTTTTCGCGAAGCGAAAATCCCTCACGGAGACAGCTTGCGTCTCCGTGAAAGCGAAGCCTCTACACCGTGCTCCCCTTCCTAATTATCACCGGGAAGCTGTCATACCCCGCCAGCCTTCTTCCGGCCTTGACGGTTACGCCCTTATCGAGCACCACATAATCCAATTCCACATTCTCGCGTATCTCGCAGGCCTGCATCAAAATGCAGTTGCGTATCACGCTGCCCTCGCCTATGGTCACGCCGCGAAAGAGCACGCAGTTTTCAATGGTTCCGTTTATCACGCAGCCGTCCGCAACAAGGCTGTTTTTAACAGACGCTTTCTCGCCGTACCTAGCGGGCGCTTCGTCCTTTACCTTGGTGTAAATCGGGTGCTCCGCGCAGAAAAGGTCGCGCCTGACATCGCGCTTCAATATATCCATATTATGCCTGTAGAACGTGCCAAGCGACGAGAAGCGCGCAACATACCCATCGTAGCGGTAGCCGTATACGCGCAGCGAATCGAGCTTTTTTAAAAGCACGTCGCGCGTGAAGTCCGTAAGCCCGTGGCTTGAAGCCTCCTCCACGAGATATTCAAGCAGCGTCTTTTCCATAACGAAAGCATCGCAGCTCCTAAACTCGCTTTCCGGCCTGTATGGGTCAATTTTAAGGTCTATCACGCGATCCTTCTCGTCCAGCGTGAGCCTAAGATCGTCATATTGCTCCTCAGGGTCGAACCTGTCCTTTTCAACGCTGTACATCATTGTGATGTCCGCGCCGGTCTTTATGTGCTGCTCTATCATAGCGTCGTAGGTGGCGTTATATATGGTGTGGCTGCCCGTTAAAACAACATAGCGCTGCCCGGAGCGGCGCACATAGCCCATCACCGAGCGCAAAGCGTCAATAGTGCCGCGATATATGCCGGTATTCTCCTTTGTAACGAAGGGCGGCAGTATAAAAAGACCGTCGCGCTTGCGGTGGAGATCCCACTCCTTGCCCGAGCCAAGATGATCCATAAGGCTGTGGTAATTCTTCTGAGTTATAAGGCCGACGTTTGATATGCCTGAATTGACCATGCTCGAAAGCACGAAATCAATGCAGCGGTATCTTCCGCCAAACGGCACCGCCGCTATGCTGCGCGAAAGCGTGAGGTCGCGCATGCGCACATTGCTCTCGCCCGTAAATATTAGTCCGAACGCGTTTGAGATCATTCGTCCCCGCCCCCTTCCTCATCATATATGCCCTCGTGCTTGAGCTTGCCCGACACTATCTTGCCCGCCGGCACGCGCACGTTCATGCCTATCACAACGTCGCTCGCAACGAGCGTTATATCGCCTGTCAGGGTGGTGTCATACTCGCCGTCCGCCTCTATGCGCTTATCGCCTATGAGGCAGCCCTCGCTTATAACGCTGTTTTCGCCCACTATGGCTTTATACACATGCGCGTTATCCTTTATCACCGCGCCCGGCATAACCACCGAGTCCATCACCTTCGCGCCCTCGCCAACTGTTACGCCCGTGAACAGAACGCTATGGCAAACCTCGCCCTCAACCTCGCACCCCTCGCTCACAATGCTCTGCTGCGCGTTGCCCTTCGCGCCCATGTAGTGCGCGGGCATTATGGGGCTGCGGCTGTAAATGCGCCACTCCTTATCGTTTAGATCGAGCGCCGGGCTTTCCTTAATGAGATCCATATTCGCTTCCCAAAGGCTCCTTATCGTGCCAACGTCCTTCCAGTAGCCCGAAAACGGATATGCCGCGAGCGAAAGCCCGTCGCGGAGCATTTTGGGGATTATGTCCTTGCCGAAATCGTGACGGCTCGTCTCGCTGTTGTCATCGGCCATAAGATAGCGCCTTAATACGGGCCACGAGAATATGTATATCCCCATGGACGCTTTATTGCTCTTTGGCGCTTTTGGCTTTTCCTCAAAGGCGGTAACGTGATCGAATTCGTCCGTATCCATTATGCCAAAGCGGCTCGCTTCCTCCTTGGGCACGCGCAGCACCGCAATGGTTGCGTCCGCCTTGCGCTCCGTGTGGAACTTGAGCATGGCGGCATAATTCATTTTATAGATATGGTCGCCTGAGATTATGAGCACATACTCAGGCTTATATCTATCTATAAACTCTATATTCTGGCATATCGCGTTTGCCGTGCCAGAATACCAGCTAGAGCCTTGCTGCTTCATATATGGCGGCAAAACGTATACGCCGCCGGTGGAGCGGTCCAGATCCCACGCCTGACCCGTGCCTATATAAGCGTTTAGCTCAAGCGGCTGATACTGCGTTAAAACGCCAACGGTGTCTATCTCGGAATTTACGCAGTTGGAGAGGGGAAAGTCAATTATCCTGTACTTTCCGCCGAATGGCACAGCGGGCTTCGCCGTTTGATTGGTCAGCACCCCAAGGCGCGACCCCTGCCCGCCCGCGAGCAGCATGGCGACGATGCGTTTTTTAACCATTTTCGCTACCTCCTTCTATATAGAACCATGCCCCCTCATAGGGCGAAAGCTTTATTTCCACAGTGAATTTTCCATCGCGCGCTATTTTCGCCTCATAGCTGCGCTCGCTCGTGTCAACGCTAGACAGCGCGCATCGCAGCTTAAACGGCGCGCCGCGCGCTATTGTGAGCCCATAGCGCTCATGCCCCACGGGCGTGAAGTTGTAAACGCACACTATGCCCTCGCCGCCCGCTTTTCTCATGAACGCGGCGACGCTGTGCAGCGCGTCGTCAACGCTTAGCCACTCAAAGCCGTCCCAGCCTGTGTCGAGCGCGTAGAGCGCGGGAGTTTTTTTATAGAAGCCGTTTAGCGCCTTTACAAATTCGCGCATATCGCGGTGGCCTTGATCCTTTAAAAGCGCCCAATCAAGCTCGCCCGCGAACGCCCACTCGCGCTCGACGCCAAACTCGCCGCCCATAAAAAGCAGCTTTTTGCCCGGGAACGCGTATTGATACATGTATAAAAGCCTCAACTGCCTTAGTCTTTGCTCCTTTTCGCCCGGCATACGCCCTATAAGCGAATTTTTCAGGTGCACCACCTCGTCGTGCGAGAAGGGCAGCACATAATTTTCACTGTAGGCATAGCACATTGAAAACGTCAGCTTATCGTGATGCTGCTTGCGAAACAGGCTGTCCATGGAAAAATACTCGAGCGTATCGTTCATCCAGCCCATATTCCACTTGAAATTGAAGCCGAGGCCGCCTGCCTCCGGCGGCTTTGTAACGAGCGGGAAGGCCGTGCTCTCCTCAGCGAAAAGCAGTTTGCCTTCGCCCGCGCACTCGCGGCCGACGGTTTTTGAAAGCTTTTTTAGAAAAGCGATGGCGTCGAGATTTTCCTTGCCGCCGAATTTGTTGGGCAGCCACTCGCCGTCGTTCTTGCCATAGTCAAGATACAGCATGCAGCTCACCGCGTCCACGCGGAGCGCGTCTATATGAAATTCTTTAAGATAAAATATCGCGTTCGATATAAGGAAGCTTACAACCTCCGTGCGCGAGAAATCGAAAAGCGCCGTGCCCCACTGCGGCTGCTCGCCGCGCCGCGAGTCCGCGTGCTCATAGAGCGCGGAGCCGTCGAAGCGATAGAGGCCGTGCGCGTCTTTTGGGAAATGCGCGGGCACCCAATCGAGTATAACGCCCAAGCCCGCCTCGTGGCAGCAATCAACAAAGCGCATGAAGTCCTTAGGCTCGCCCTGGCGCGAGGTTATAGAATAATAGCCCGTCTGCTGATACCCCCACGAATCGTCGAGGGGGTATTCGCCCATGGGCATAAGCTCAATGTGGGTGTAGCCCATGTCCTTAACGTATGAGACGAGCTCGCTTGAAAGGTCATTTAGCGTGCGCCCGCTTTTCCATGAGGGGAGGTGAACCTCGTATATGCTCATGGGTGAGGCGCAGGGGGCTTTTTTAGCGTTGCGCTTGAGAAAATCGCCGTCGCGCCAGGTATAGGGCGCGAACTCGTATATCCTGCTGGCGGTATTGGGGCGCAGCTCGGAGAAAAAGGCGTAGGGGTCGGCTTTATATATAACCTCGCCCGAGGCGGCGGTTATGGCGTATTTATATAGATCGCCAACGTGCGCGTAGCTCGCGCCTATATAGGCGAGCCAAACGCCGGTCGTGCCGGCGGGCTGCATTTTATCGGCAGCGATATTCCATTCGTTGAACGACCCCACAACGCTCACCGCGCGAGCCGACGGCGCCCACACGGCGAAGCGGAACGCGCTTTCTCCGCCGCGCTCAACAGGGTGGCAGCCCAACGTTTTATACGCGTAGGCCGCGTCGCCCGTGTTGAACAGATATAGCTCCGTCTTAGATAGCTCAGCGTTCACGCGCATACCTCCGATAATATTTTTCTATAATATATTGTACCGCGAGATAGGGGGCGGAGTCAATAACAGCTAGCTAATCGCAAAGCGATTAGCTAGCTGCGTGGGGCAGGGGGCGCTGCGCGCACCGCCGCTGCGGTGGAATTTTTCCCCGTCGCGGTCTGCACCGCACCGCCGCAACGGCACAATCCCCGTAGGGCGGGGGCTTGCTCCCGCCGCGCGGGCGCACCACCG